>JARFXP010000004.1:300000-475150 GCA_029194675.1 Nitrospira sp.
GCCCCACCACCGCCGCCACCAGCGCAAAGGAGGTCGCCTGGTTATAGAGCGGCAGCCGCGTCTGCGCATACAGATAACTGGATACGCCGCACGTGATGTACAACGGGAACGTCCCGTAGAACGCCACAATGTGGCTCGCCGTGAAGCTCGTGTCCCGGATGATCACTTGGTGCCACGCCGCATCCTGCTCCAACGTGTAGCTGCCCGCGTAGTACACGCCCCAGATGTAGCAGGCCAGCCAGCCCATCCAATAGAAGTACCGCTTCAACTCCAGTTTGGGGTCGAGATTGGCCAGATTCCGGTCCCGGGTGGTCCAGATCCACCCCACCGACACCGCAAAGAACAGGGCGTTGGCCACGATGTTAAATCGCCACAGCCCCATCCACACGGAGTCGAATCTCCGGCGTCATCGAATCCAACCCGTGCGAGTACCCAAACGCCCGTTGATACAGGACCCAAAAGATGCCCATCATCAGCATCGCCGCCCACCCGATCTTCCACGGCTTCGAATCGTACCACTGCGAAATGTCATACCCTTTCTCGCTTGATGCCGCCATTGTGAAACCTCCTTGTTGTTAAGACGAATGTGCGAGCCCGCGCCTTAAGAGGCGCATACCGATCACTGTCCCAGGTCTTCTCCATAAGCCGACATAAACTTAAACTATGCCTCTTTCATTAAAAGCGCGGCTGATTCGCCTACTACTTAACAAAAGTCGATTTCGTGTGCCATAAGGCACTTTCCTAAAGTGCAAAAGGAAATTCCATAGGAGGGATCCGAAGAGAATGAAAAGGCTTCGAAGCTATTCAGATGATGAGGGGGTGAGGCCGTGGGCCAGCGCGTACTTTGTGAGTTCAGCCGTCGTATGGAGGCCCAGCTGCTCCATCAGCTTCGACTTATGATACTCGACCGTCTTCGGAGAGAGCCCCAGCGTTGACGCGATTTCTTTGAGAGTCAGCCCTTCGGCCACCAATTGGAGGATCTCTCGCTGGCGCACCGGCAAGTGATTCTGGCGACCGATGTTCGGCTCTGTTTCAGAGATCGCGGATTGAACAAGATCCTTTGCAATCAAAGAAGTGACGTAATAATTGCCGTTCTTCACCGCCTCGATGGCCAATGACAGTTCGGATCCGGCCGACCGTTTCAGCAGGTAGGCCGATGCGCCGGCCTTGAAGGCCTGATTGACATAGTCCGGATCGGCATGCACTGTTACAAAAATCAATCGAGCCTGCGGGACGATCTTTCGCAAACGGCGCGCCGCATCAAGGCCGTTCAGTTGGGGCATTGAAATATCCAGGACCACGATGTCCGGACGTAATCGTTTCGCCACATCCAGCAAAGACCGACCGTCCTCCACGCACCCCACCACCTGACAATGCTCTTCCAGCAACTTTTTGAAACCTTCCAGCACCAGTGCATGGTCATCCGCCAAGAGCACGCGAGGCTTGCTCATGCACGCTCCTGTTTGAACGGCACCCAGGCGCAGACACGTGTCCCCTCGCCCGGTGTCGATTGTAGATCCAGGGTTCCGGCGACCAGGAAAACCCGTTCCTTCATGCTCAACAAACCGAGGCTTCCTCGCCGACCGTCGTACTGATTCACGTCAAATCCCACTCCATCATCGCTGATCATAAGTTGGAGACCGTCTCGCAATCGCCGAAGTTCGACGCGAATATTTTTTGCCCTGGCATGGCGGGAAATGTTTGCTAAGCCTTCTTGTGCCACGCGGTACAAGCAGGTCACGATGTCTTGCGCCACGTGTTCAGGTATATCGTGACATCTAAACCGGGCACCGATACCGGTGCGGGCTTGAAAGTCATCGACGAGGCGTCGGAGCGCAATAGCTAAGCCCAGGTCGTCAAGGATGGATGGGTGGAACTGATAGGCCAAGCGGCGAACATTTTCGGAAAGTTCGACGATACGGTTATGAATCGTGTGCACCATGCTGACCGTACGGGCAGGGGCGTCGGAAAGCTGTTGTTCCAACATTTCGATGTCGATCGACAAGAGCGCCAGGCGTTGATTGATGTCGTCATGCAGATCGCGCGAAATCCGCCGTCTCTCCTCCTCCTGAAGGCGAAGGAGCTGCGAGGCAAGCAGGCGGAGGTCCCGACGGTTGGCTTCGAGCGATTGTTCAGTATCGATTCGTTTTGACACTTCGCTGACGAGCGCGTTATTGACAACTAGAAGCTCTTCGCTGCGTGCATGTAAGCGCGCCGCCCAACCTTCATCGAGCCGCTGGATCTCCTCTTCACGTTCACGACGTTGTAGAAGGTACCAGATGGGCAGCCCGATTAAGGCCATGCTCACGACGCGAATAACTAAAGGCTTCCACGAAGATTCGTCGTAAGCCTGAGGTGAGAGGGCGGTGACATCTTCCCTTGCCACAGATATGAGGTTTTCCATCTCGAACGGCGTCGATATTTGTTGGGGAAACAGCGACAGGAAAGATTTCGCAACTTCCGTGGGGAGATGGAGAATCAGCAATCCGACCATCAATACGACGATACTGCCGGCAAAAACCCCGGTTCTAGCTCGTGATACAAGCATGGGCGGACCTCACTCAGTCGAATTATCCTCCTTCAGAGCCGCTCAATCAAGAAGGACGATCATCACTTCGGTTCGACGGTTCTTCATCTAACCAGACATCACCCTCGGCCTGATTTTTCGCTGTCGCCGCCAACGACTTGAAATCAAAGAGACGAGGATCCATCAAGAGAGACGGCGCGACATTGGTCAATGCCGCGGCAACGCTGTCCGTACAACCAGGTGACTCCCGTTCCCACTGCTGAAGCAACGTCTTCATTTGTTTTCGTTTCAAATCTTCTTGAGAGCCGCAGAGGTCGCAAGGAATGATCGGAAATCCTCGCAGCTCCGCATATCGCGCGAGGTCGGCTTCTTTGACCAATGCCAACGGTCGGATGACAATGTGTCGTCCGTCCTTGGAACGAAGCTTGGGAGGCATCGCCTTCAGCTTGCCCGTATAGAAGAGATTCAAGAACAAGGTCTCGGTGATATCATCGCGGTGATGGCCCAGCGCAATCTTGGTGGCGCCAAGCTCAGTCGCAATGCGATAGAGGTGTCCTCGTCGTAACCGCGAGCACAACGAACAGGTCGTCTGCCCCTCCGGGATGAGTCGCTTCACGATCGAGTAGGTATCGCGGGATTCAATGTGAAACGGAATGCCGCGGTTAGTCAGATATTGAGGGAGCACATGTTCCGGAAAGCCCGGTTGCCGTTGATCGAGGTTGACCGCAATCAGATCAAAACAAATGGGTGCTCGGCGTTGCAATACAAGCAGGATATCCAGTAAACCATAACTGTCCTTACCGCCCGACAGGCACACCATCACCTTATCACCGTCTTCAATGAGCCGGTAGTCGGCGATGGCCTGGCCCACCAGCCGGCAAAGGCGCGTCTGTATCTTCTCCGTGGCGTCGTCTAATTTCGGCGTTGATGTTGGAGGAGGCGGGACGATCATGGCAAGATTGTACCGGCTCCATTGTGATCCTGTCGACAGGACCACGCTCAGGAAAAGGTGTACGAATCGTCTATGGTGCAATCAATTCTCTTTGTATGTACCGGCAACGTTTTCCGTAGTATGGCGGCCGAGTATTCGTTACGGGCACAGATCTGCTCACAATCCTCCTATCGAGTGGAATCGGCTGGGATCAAAGCCAAGCCTCAACCCATCCACCCAATCATCTCGAATCGGTTGATCGAAAAGGGCACTGATCCATCTCCACATATCCCTCGAATGTTGACCAGAGAGCTGATCGACCGAGCTGATCTCGTGATTGCCATGGGGCGGGACCACCGCGAATTCATCCAGAAACAGTTCGGGTTGAAAGTTCCGCTCTTCAATGAGGTGTCGTTCGGTAAGGACACGCCGATCCTCGACCTGCATGAGGCTCTCCCTGATTGGGAGCGTGATATCGACGAAGCGCGGGCTTATGTGGAGTCGGTCATCGACCACATCTGGGAATCAATACCGTCGCTGATGGCACGACTCCCACAGTTTCAGAGAAGTCGACACTCACTGAAGGCGTAGCGTCAGTTCACATCGGAACCATTTGCGCAATCTTCTGCTCGCCTACCTCACTATCATCTCAGGGAAGAGTCTTCGTCAGACGGAATAGACACTGCATGCTATATTTTCCATGAACGGCACAATATACGCATTTCAGAGGTTTGCCTGTCATGGACCGTACGGTTTCCGATGTACTGAAGGCTCCTGCCATCGGCCAGGAAGCGCCCAACTGGGCCTCCTGGCCGGATGATACGCTGTTGGACCTCCCGATGTGCGACCTGCACCTCGGGCTCAAGGGGGGATTCCTCGAGCAGCCCATCGCCGAGTTAACTCGGGAACTGGAAGGCCGTGGATTGTTGTTTCGTCCGCACTTCTGGCTCTCCAACGAGTGGTTTACTCCCGATGGGGTTCCCGGCATCGCCGTCCCCTTCTACCTGGCCCATCCTCGCCTGGCAAAACTGGAACAAGCCCAAATGCTGGAAGTGGAAGGCGGCACCACGGAATGGTGTTTGCGCATTCTTCGTCACGAAGCTGGCCACGCGATCGAAAATGCCTACAAAATCCGCCGGCGAAAAACCCGTCGGCACATTTTCGGCAAGTCTTCTCAACGGTACCCGCTGTACTACTCCCCCCGCCCCTATAGCCGGAGTTTCGTGCGCCACTTGGACTTGTGGTACGCGCAAAGCCATCCGGACGAAGACTTCGCCGAGACCTTTGCCGTGTGGCTGACGCCGGACTCTTTATGGGAGGAACGGTACCGGGGGTGGCCGGTGCTCAAGAAGCTCAAGTATGTCGACGGGCTCATGAAGGAACTCAGAGGAGCCTCACCCTCCGTAACCACTCGCGAAGAGATCGATCCGCTCCCTAGTTTGAAAACAACCCTTCGCGAACACTATGAGCGCAAGCGGAGACATTATGGAATCGAAAGACAGTCACAATACGACCCGGACTTAAAGCGACTCTTTTCCACCATGCCGAGCCATGCGAGCAAGCTGAGCGCCGCAACCTTCCTGAACCGTTTTCGTCGAGAAGTGCGACGGAAGGTCGCCGGTTGGACCGGCGAATACCAATACACGATCGACCAAGTGCTGGAGGATATGATTCAGCGGTGCCGCGAACTGAACCTTCGGGTTCCAGTAGCGGAAGAACAAGCCAAGCTCGATTTCACCATCCTGCTGACCGTTCACACCATGAACTTTTTGCGAAGTGGACGGCATCGAGTGGCGCTATGAAGCGACTGCGGGTACTGGTCCTGATGCATGAAGACCTTGTGCCTCCCGACGAGGTCAACGGCTGCGACTTGAAAACCGTGGAGTGGCGAACGGAATACGACGTCATCTCGACATTGAAGAAACTGGGGCACGAGGTGTATCCCCTCGGGGTCAAGAGCGATCTCGGCATAATCCACTCTGCCATAGAGAATTGGAAGCCGGACATCGCCTTTAACCTCTTGGAAGAGTTTGATGGCGTGGCCGTCTATGACCAGCATGTGGTGTCGTACCTCGAACTCTTGCGCCTGCCCTACACCGGCTGTAATCCGCGCGGACTGATGTTGGCGCGCGACAAAGCCTTGACCAAGAAAGTGTTGTCTTTCCACCGCATTCCCTACCCTGAATTCATCGAGGCCCCTCAAGGACGCGCGGTAAAGCGGCCCAAACAGCTATCTTTTCCGTTGATCGTCAAATCGGTCAACGAAGAAGCCTCGTTGGGCATCTCCCAAGCCTCGATCGTGGAGGACGACGACAAACTGAGCGAACGGGTAGCATTCATCCACGATAGCGTGGGCAGTGGCGCGCTGATCGAACGGTATGTCGAGGGCCGCGAGTTCTATGTGGGAATCATCGGGAACGGGCACCTTCAAGTATTGCCGGTGTGGGAACTCATCATGGACAAGCTGCCGGAGGATGCCAAACGCATCGCAACCGAGCGGGTGAAATGGAGCCGGAAGTATCAGCAGAAGTACGGCATCACCTCACGCGAAGCCGATAGCTTGCCGGAGGGCAAGCGCGAAGAGATTCAGAGCCTGGCTAAGCGGGTGTATCGGGCACTCGGACTCAGCGGCTATGCGCGAATCGACATGCGAATGGCTGGCGACGGACAACTCTACGTCCTGGAGGCCAATCCCAACCCCCAGATCGCGGAAGACGAGGACTTCGCCGATTCTGCGAAGAAGGCCGACTACCATTACACAGAGTTACTCCAAGAAATCTTGAACGTCGGCCTTCGTTGGCGCCCTGCAAAAGCGGCGTGACGTTTCGTGACGTTTAAGGATCAAGCTGTGCACAGCTCAGAAACGATCGGCCCATTTTGTAAGCTCCCCAGTCAAGGAGACAGTTTCAAAGGAGAATTTCTGGTCTCTTGACGTTAGTCCACACGATGAGACACTTGTCCGGCTCAGCCTCGGAGCCGACACTGCACACACCACCTCGCTAACTGCATGACAGGGGAAACGATGCCTGTTGCCTCTCAATCAGAGCCTTCGAGATGGGTGTATGTTTTCTCCCTAATACTCTATGCGGCGTGGTTAAAGAAAACGCGACACGACCTAAGCGGAGCAGCACAACGCTCTTGGACCTCCACAGCACGGTCCCGCTTAAAACTCTACTGCCTACTCTTGCTTTTTTCCTGACACAATACCAGATGCTTCTACTTCAACCTCAGGAATCCTATACTTTAACCAGCAGCGGTTAGCCGTTGAGGAAAAGCTAAAGGCCTTACAATTTTTATCAAGCGCACATTCGTTAAGGCATACATCTTCACTTCCTTGGCCTTTAACTGGAAAGTCTCTGTAGTCATCACCATATAAGTCCCATCCGCTTTTGGGCTCCTCCATCTTGCCAGGTTCGGAAAAAGGCAAATAATAGACAGTGTTTAAGGTATGATAAAGTGCTATATTATTTGGTGCCTCAATAATGCATCTGCTACCGTCCTCTCTGATTCCCGCAAAAGCTTTCGTGTGGTAAGGACACTTGCCATTCTCCTTGCTATAAAACAATTGCCCTTCCGTACGATGGAACTTCGGAGGCCGGGTTGAGGGATCAATATCCATAACTTCACATTCCTCCATTTTGTGTTCCCTCATTTTGTGCGTGCCCCCAAATGGGCAGGGCTCCTTACCTGTAAATTCTACAAACTTTTTGGCTGGTGTTGGCTTTGTCCTAATAGTTCCCGGAGTGTAATGAGCAAAGTAGTAACCTAGTATCGCAACAGATAAAATGAGAATTACCAACGCTATTTGTGTTATTTGGAATTTAAGGTTCTTTGGTCTCTTACTGTTGCCAGCTTTTTCAAGCTCAGTTAGAGCAGTACCTTTAAGAAATGGTATCCATACATTTTGAACATGAAGGCTATAAAAGTAGTCGGAGTGCTTAAACCCATCGCGGTGGATGTCTGCTACGATTCCATCAACCTTGTCACTGAAGCCCTCTACTCCGGAGGGTCCAGCATCTTTCACAATCCAGGCCACCAACTTAACCCAAACATCTTTTGACCCGGATTCATTAAGGACTCCACGCACCTGACCACGTTCGACTATTTTCGCCCAAGGATAATTCTTTTCCAGAATTGATCCACATAGTATGAGCCTGTCCAGCTTCAATTCCTCATATTTGAGAAGAGCCTTTGCGACTATATATGTTCCAAAGCTGTGTGCGATGACAGAAGGTGGTTGATGCTCAGTACTAATATAGTTGGTCACCCAATCTCTAAACTTGTCGATTTCTCTATCCCGCCTCCTAGGGTTAAGGAACATTGCTAGTTTAAGGTAACCATAATCAAAAGGACTGTGCAGTAGATGATGTTCTTCTAACGTATCATTCAGCTCTTTCTGCCAGGCCCCAGTTGTACGAATACCGTGAAGACTAATAACGCGACGAGCGAAAGTCGATGTTTGAGATGCTGTCGTGAAACTTAGTTCACCCATGTCTCTTCCCCCATAGGAAATCAGGTTGCAAACAGTTGTGCTTACCGTCTAACCATATTTCACTTTAAGAAACAGGATCACGCTTGAAAGCATTAGCGTTATAGCATTGGCAATAATGATGGGGAGTCAATCCCATTCTTATTGATCTTTGCATAAATAATGGAACGAGCGATGCTCTTGGACTATACTCAGAGACATGAGACCTCCAGGAACCGCCCAGCAATTGGAACGGCGACGCCGACAGGCCATCCGATTGCTCAAGGCGGGCACTGCTCTGTCGGCGATCGCCCGGGCCGTGGGGGCTTCCGTGAGTTCCGTATTCCGGTGGGCCGCGGCCTACCGCAAACAGGGCCTCCCTGGCTTGCGGCCACGACCGACCCCAGGTCGTTCCCCCAGTCTCTCCGTGGCGCAGAAGAAGCGGCTGGCGGCGCTGCTCCTGAAGGGGCCCCTGGCCAGGGGCTATCGCACCGATTTATGGACCTTGAAACGGGTGGCACAGCTGATCCACCAGCAGTTCGGGGTGCGCTACCATCCCTGCCATGTCTGGAAACTGCTGACCAGTTTGGGATGGAGTTGTCAGAAGCCCGAACGCCGAGCGCTGCAGCGGAACGAGGCCGCGATCGCACGATGGAAACGGTCCCGCTGGCCCCATATAAAAAAACGCCACGCGACGTGGGGCCCGCCTCGTCTTTCTTGATGAATCGGGCTTCCTCCTCATCCCGAACGTGGCCCGGACCTGGGCGCCGAAAGGCCGCCCGCCGGTCGTGCGCTATCTGTACAAACAGGATCGGATCTCCGCGATCAGTGCGCTGGCCGTGTCGCCCAAGCGCCGGCGAGTGGTGCTCTATCTCAGGCTGCGCCGCCGCAACCTCACGGGGTTGGATGTCCGAGCCTTCTTGCATCACCTGCTTCGGCATCTGCGGGGTCCCGTTGTTCTGCTGTGGGATCGGGGAACCATTCATCGCCGCAAAGCTGTCAACCAATGGATCACTGCCCATCCCAGGCTCCGCGTGGAAGAGTTCCCAGCTTACGCCCCGGAGCTCAATCCAGCGGAATATGTCTGGGCCCAGGCCGACCGCGCCTTGGCCAACAGTGCGCCCATGGACTTGGGACAGCTGAATGGAATGCTCCGATCCACTGTGCGCCGCCTGCGCCATTCGCCACGTCTGCTCTGGTCCTGCATCGACGCCTCTGATCTCCCATGGGCACGGTGAAGGGTTCCATTATTTATGCAAAGATCAATAGTTGAAATTGCGAAGCGGTCTCCCCTGTGGGCTGCACGTCATGTCCGGTGACAGAGGCTTCTTCTGACCTTGGGTCTGAAAAACGACCTCCGCATTGGCTCCAGGATCAACGATCGTCACGCGGTCCATAGTAGTCCTTGGGCTCCTCGGGTCAGGCGATGCGGGTTTCGGTCACGACCTCGCGCTGGATGTCCCGCCGCAGTGCCTCTTGGAGGTGGGTGAGATGTCGATAGCCTTTGATGCGCCGCAAGCCGGGTTCGATCGCCAGCACGGCACTGGCCACCCAGCGGTGTTTCTGCTCCGACGTGCGCCAGCGATCGACCTTGTCCGTCAGGTGTCCGAGTTGTGCATTGAGCGACTCCAGGCAGTTGGTCGTCTTGAGACTGAGGCCCAAGCTCCCGAAGACACCGAGCCGATGCAGCGTCAGGGTTTCCTCCAGTCCTTCGTCCAGGCTGGTCACAGCGGAGAGATTGATGGGCTGCAGCTCCTGCCGGAGACGGAGCCACGCGGCCCGGGCTTCGGCGTAGGGCGGCCGCTCATACGCTTGCTGCAACCGCGGCCGCCACGAGGCCTGGTGTCCCTTGGGCAGATACCGCACCACATTCTCCCGTTTATGCCACTGACAGCGGTGCACCACCGCCTGTCGGCCGAACACCGTCTGAATCGCTTTGCGCAAGCCTTTCGCCCCATCGATCACGCAGAGCAGGCTCTGGTCCGTGCGCAGCCCCCGTGCGACCAAGCCCCGCAAGAACGCTGCGCAGACCGCTTCATTCTCCGTGGCCGTCTGGACGAAGCCCAGGATCTTCTTTTCCCCTTGGCGCGTGATCCCCAAAGCGATCACGATCATGTCGGCGGCGAAGGTCTTCCCGTCGAGGAAGAGGACGACGAAGTTCTCCCTCGCCAGCCGACGCTCACTCAACTCCTGCAAAGCCCCCGCACTAGCGCGGATGAACCGCCGCGAGACACTGGAGGCACTCAGGCCGAAGGCTTCGGGCACTGCTTCGGCACACGCTTCATACTGGCGGCAACTCAGCCCATGCAGCACCTTGCGGAACAACCCCGCGTCCGCCGCCCGTGGTTCGCCCAGGGCCTGATAGGTGGGCAACGACACCTCCACGTTCCGGAGCCGGTCCCGAACGCGCGTCTAGGTCACCGGCAATTTCTGATCGAGCAGATAGACCGAGCCACGCTGCCGGCACCAGCGCACGTATCCCGGCTGGCCGCCAGTCCGGCTATACCGTGCGCCCGCCAGCTCGGTGACCTCCTTGTTCAAAACATCTGCGACCGCTTGCAGCCCCAGCGGGATGACCGCCTGGATCAGGGCGACCAGGCTCGCTTGGTCGTCCACCGTCGGGATGGTGGACTCCGCCCGCCGGCGGAGCGGTCGCACCTTGCCTTCTTTGGTGATTCGGATGACGTTCCTCATGAAGCGGCTCCTTTCGTTGGTGTGAAGTGGTGGTTGTCTAGTCCACGATCACCGCACAGCACCACAAAGGCAGTCGCTTCGTCCATTTTCAACTAAGGATGGCACACGCTCATGATGGGGAGAGAGTTAATTAGCAGCCCATATATAAGCCAGAGCAAAACTCCACTGCAGAAAATGATAAACATTGCAATGGAGACATCCTTTGCTGACTTCGTTTTTAATGCCTTGGTTAATTACGGTACGAAGACAATGGTCGTCAGTGTCCCTGCTAGTAATCCAATCATGGTAGTAAGATCCATCACAGTTACCGATCATGGCCCTTCCAGAAAAACGACGACAGCTTAAAATAGAACCTGCCTTGAAATCATTAATAGGTTCCGCATCCATTGGAAGCCTTTTGGCTTCGATATTTACACCTTGATATTCCTCAGTCCTTAAATCCAAAATTTCAGGGATTGCTCCTGTCCGGCATGGCTCCAAGAGCTCCATTCGGTACTGTGCGCACAGCCTCTTCGGCAAAACCCAGTTCGCGAAATTGTTCAGGAGTGGAAATCCAATATTTAGTACCATTCCGGATCAAATAGATTTTTTGATCGGTCAGTTCTTTGATCAACGTGCCGTCGCGTGGCACCAGCGGCACCTGGGTCAACGCACCATGCGGCACAGTCACAGCAAGTCTGTCTCCAAACAAGAGCCGATACGTCGGCGGATCAGGAATATAGAATTTCGCACCCCCATAGACGATATGAATGCGATCGTCCAACTCTTTAATCAAGGTACCGTCTCGCGGTATCAACGGTACCTGGGTCAATGCACCATGTGGCACAGTCATAACAGGGCGGTCTCCACACAAACGCTGAAACGTCGGCGGATCGGGAATATAGAACTTCGCCCCGCCATAGACGATATGAATGCGATCGTCCAACTCTTTGATTAACGTGCCGTCACGCGGTATCAGCGGTACTTGGGTCAACGCCCCGTCGGGCACAGTCACAATTGAAGGATTCTCTCCAAACAGCTTCTTAAGGGTGGGCGGATCGGGGATGTAAAACTTTGCGTCCCCATAGGTTACGTGAATCCGGCCGTCGTCCAACTCTTTGATCAACGTGCCGTCTCGCGGCACCAGGGGCACCTGAGCCAATGCGCCATGCGGCACAGTGACAACAGGGCGGTCTCCAAATAAGCGCTGAAACGTCGGTGGATCAGGAATATAGAACTTCGCGCCGCCATAGACGACATGAATGCGGTCGTCCAGTTCCTTGATCAACGTGCCATCGCGTGGCACCAACGGCACTTGCGTCAAGGCGCCGTCGGGCACGGTCACGATCGTGGGATTACTGCCGAACAACCGGTGTAGAGTCGGCGGATCCGGAATGTAGAACTTCGCCCCGCCATAGATGACATAGATTTCGTCTCTCGACTTTTCCTTTATTGGCACACCTCCAATAGCTACTCCGATGGTCGGTAGTGCCGTCGAAACTATCTGTTGAGCAATCCCCTCATGGCCGGCAGGGTTGGGATGGAGAGAGCCGAGTGAAAACTGAAACCCTGGTGGGAGGCTGTCACGAAAGGAAAAACCTACTTCATATGGACCCTGAATGTTCCGAGCGTCCTCTTCTGTCCGAAACCAACGTGCATTTCCAGCGCAGTATCCGTGAGCTCGTGACCAGGCCTGCACCGGAACTCGGACCCATCCATGTCGTTCTGCTGCTGCGCCTATCGCCGCATTGAGCGGGATAACCACTTCACGTTCTGCCCATTTCGCTGTTAAAGGATGCAAAAAAGGATTCGAGAATTTCCGTTCTCCCCACAATATGATCCATTTGACCCTTTTGTAGGATCAAGATACTCGGTGATTATCACCTGCCGTATCTGCATGGTCTTGAGCTGATCCGCCAGCCTATCGTATTTCTGAGGTAATGCTGCCAATTCATTCTTAATGGCGGCAAGAACACCAGGATCGCGACTACACAGTTCGTCGTTTCTTCGAGCGAGTGCAAGCGAGTCCATCTTTATGCATCTTTTGATAACGTCAGCGAAGCCTACATCATTTCCACCCGCCGAGATCAAAAGAATATCTATTGGCCGATCTCCCATCGTGCTTCGTAACGCATCAATTTGAGGCGGCAGAGGATTGTGTGTATCGTCAGCATCAGGATCGTACGGCTCAAGGATTCCATGATCAAGGCGAGCTCCTGTGCAAGCCAGACCGATAAACTCAAGCGGCTGCTCCAGAAAATTTGCAATTGCGATTGCTGCTTTTTCGGGTGCTGCGATATGCGATCTATGGCATTGTCGGTCGGCCCAGACAGGCCCTTTTTTGACAAACCCCAGCGAGTCGAAGCGTTGCGGCTCGTCTGGATTTCCTTCGCCGGATGCAAAGGAATCACCGATGGACGCTATGGTGAATGCCTGGGTCTGTGTTGCCCAAGCTACCCAAAAGATGACTGCCGCAAGAAATGTA
The DNA here is from genome assembly GCA_029194675.1 of Nitrospira sp. Classification (NCBI taxonomy): domain Bacteria; kingdom Pseudomonadati; phylum Nitrospirota; class Nitrospiria; order Nitrospirales; family Nitrospiraceae; genus Nitrospira; species Nitrospira sp. The sequence goes on from JARFXP010000004.1 coordinate 313,085, forward strand.
GAAACAATCTTTGATTTCATAACACGTCTCTCCATAACTCGGCTGACCTTAATGTACTGGTTTCAACGCTGCATCGTGGCACCAATGATGGATCCCTATCTATCATCGAGTATCTGACTCTGAAACTGAACTGGAACCATTCGGCGTTGAACCCGTTGCCTGCACAAGGCATTGTTGTTTCCATTTAAGAGGCTTCTGTGAAAGCTCCGAAATGATCGCGTTCACTAGCGGTTTGCCACCAGGAAACGGCAAGTACAGACCTACGACCCGTGGAGATACCACCGTCTCATTGTATGTGTGAAGCTGAGCCTTAATGGAGCTGACTGCGACGATGGCATTCTGAGCTGTCGTCTGATTCAGTTCGCTCTGGATGGGTAAGGCAGCCGCGACAGACTTTCCATTGATGCCAAGCGTCTGGACTATCAGAGATCCTTTGACCCTATTGGCTTCTGCCTCTGCCCCAATGACACTAATGCCTGAAATATTGGCGTTCCAACCTATAACGGTGATGTTTGCGGCCACCCGTAATCCTACCCCTACATAAATTGGGATATTGAACTCGTGGTAATCTAATTTGCTTCCCTCTTCAGGGGCCTCCCCCCGAATCTCAAATTCTTCTGTACCGTCTACATAAGAAAATCCCGGTTTAGACAACAACCGAACGTATTGGCGCTCACCTTTGGGATCTTGAAAACTTCTTCTTATCCACACCTGCTTATTGATCGTATCAGCGTTAATGTAATCGACGGTGACTCTGTACGACTGCCCCCTCCCTCCTACCTTTGAAGGTCCGTATGTAACTCCTCCGTCAGCCTCGAATCGTTCTACAAGCATCCTCACGGCGTTGTCAGGGAGGGAGTCGAGCAATCTATCGCGGGGTGGCTTCTGATTGTTTTCGCAACCCTCGCCAGGCTTTGCAATGACTGGGAAGGGATCGACAGGAACATAGGTATACCCTGACTCCTTTTCACCTGCAGAGAGGGGGAGGTCAGAAGGGGAGAAAATTCCGCAGCCTGTTAGCGATACCAAAATACTTAGTAAGGCAACATGCCGTATCATATTTTTATTTCCTCCCTTTTTCATTGGAGCGTCTGTCTTCTGAAACTCTTGTAGATGACGACTCAGGAAATAACTGATCTCTTCATTTGGTTATTACGCTTAAGCAAAGAACAGCCAGTTGGAGTCCTATGCCCCACATAGGGTCCCGCGCCTTCGTACCTGATATGATTCTGCGCAATAAGGCTACTACGTATAGGAGCCTACTTTTGTCTTATGACTTGCTCAGCCTATTTACAAGACCTACGATCTAATACGCAAGACCTATTATTGAGGTCTGCCTCCAATAGTCGGAAGCTCGTACGTGAGGTCTTCGGACTGTTGGCCATTGCCATTTGCACTCTATGTGCCCAGGTGGAAAGTGCACAGATGAGCAGAAGATCTCTTCGACTAGAAATGAGCGCTGATGGCTCTGGGAGTTTGAAAATTAAACCTGTACGAAGGAATATTAAAGGATTCAATCGTGAAATCATATCCGGATGTGAGAGCGCCGATTGAATCCAAACCGATACACCTTGTATCTATTTCGATTCAGGTAGAACTGAGGCTTACGAAAGCATGTGGGGGCACAGGTGGGATTGGATCTTGAACCGTGCAAAAACATGGAGGGCAGCGCTTTCGTCCTCGCGTCACCCCGGGAAGCTTGTGGCGCGCCTGTTAGTTGCGCTCGCGTCGCCATCCGCGCGAATCCTGCCGCCTGGAGTGGGAATGGAGTTGACGTCTAACTTGACACTAGTGTAGTGCACATAGGGGTCTGCAATTGGGGTCAGAGTGCAATTAAACAGCACACCATGCGCACCTGTCGCGTCGCTCACCGAATGAGTTCCCATTCCTTCTCAGAGATCAACGAACTTGCTCTCTGACCCCTATTCCCATACGGCATCCTCTTCACTCCCAATCAGTTCGACCAGCGGAATAACGTCCACGCGGTCGGCCAACGCATAGCGACGACTGCCGGGATAGACCACCACCAGTCGATCGAGCCTCAAATCACTCAAAGCAATCCGCATCGAGGGCGTCATGATGGGCGCATCCATGCGCTTGCATTCGACGCCGACGCGACGGCCGTGCTTGAACAACACCAGATCGATCTCTGCGCCCTGGTGCGTGGCCCAGTAATACGCTTCATCCGGACGTAAGGCCTTGAGCACCTCTTCAACGGCGAAGCCTTCCCACGAGGCGCCGACTTTGGGATGAAGCTCTAGGTTTCGCCGGTCGGCGATGCGCAATAGCGCGTGCAAGAGTCCGCTGTCGCGGACATATACTTTGGGCGCCTTGACCTGTCGCTTGCTCAGATTCTCAAACCACGGCGGCAGTTGCCGTAGCATGAAGACACCGGTCAAGAGATCGAGATAGCGGCGGACGGTCGACTCACTGACCGCGAGCGCGCGAGCCAGTTCGGCGCCGTTCCACGTTTGGGCGTGGTAGTGCGCCAGCATGTTCCAAAAGCGCCCCAGGGCGACAGACGGAATCTGAATGCCCAATTGGGGGAGATCGCGTTCCAGAAATGTCTGCAGAAATTGACGCCGCCAGACCATGGAATTGGTTTCACTCTTGGCTGTGTACGCGAGTGGAAACCCGCCGCGTAACCAGTGCCGATTCTGAGCGCTCGGGCCCAGGTCGCCTAAGCGAAAACCTTCCAAGTGCACAGTCTCTAGGCGTCCAGCCAACGTCTCCGAGGATTGGCTGAGGAGATCGGGCGCCGCGCTGCCCAAGACCAGGAACCGAGCGGAAAGCGGCTTGCGATCCGCCAGCACGCGCAACAGTGGAAGCAGCTCCGGTCGGCGTTGGATTTCATCGATGACGACAAGTCCTTTGAGTCTGCGCAGCGCGAGATCTGGCTGGCTTAAGCGAGCCACGCTCTGCGGATCTTCAAGATCGAAGTAGTTGACGGAGTCTTCGGGGACGAACCGCCTGGCCAATGTCGTCTTGCCGCATTGACGCGGTCCCAGCAGCGCCACCACTCGGCTCCGCCGGATGGCCGTGCGCACCAGGCTGATATCGGTTTTCCGATCGATCACGACGTGATGGTACACCATGAAAATCTGTCATGCAATGATTGAATATCATGGTATCCAGATGTTCATGAATTTAGGTACCTGACAGTAGAGGCAACTCTTAATTCTGCACTTCAGCCTGTCTATGATCAGGGGCTCACAGAAGAGGGAGGGGTCCGCTGACCCCATATTCTCACATTCTCGCGCTGCTCATGCCCTGCTGCGTCACTCGTCGCATGAGTATCCATTTCCTGTCAGAGATCAACGAAATTGTTCTCTGACCCCCAATTCGGGCCTTTTGTCAAAACGCGTCTATCGGGCCCTCGGACTCAGCGGCTATGCGCGCATCGACATGCGCATGGCCGGCGATGGACAACTCTACGTCCTGGAGGCCAATCCCAACCCCCAGATCGCGGAGGACGAAGACGTTGCCGATTCGGCGAAGAAGGCCGACTATCATTACAAAGAATTGTTACAAGAAATCTTGAGCGTCGGTCTTCGCTGGCGTCCCGCCAAAGCGGCGTAAACTTGCTGTGACGCGGATCGCGAGCACCGTATGAGAAATGGATCCCGCCTCACGTCTGAGTCATAAGTTCCTCTCTCTGATCGCTGGTCCTGTGGCTTACCTGCTGCATCTCTCCGCGGTTGGATTTCTCTCATTGTCTTGAGCAGTCCACCTCTCCGTGAAATAGTGATGACATGGTGCGTGTCACACTTCTCTGACACCAGCTTTTATCCTTTCGGACACGGAGGTTTCTAGGATGCCTGTACTCATGGCTTTCCGACGTGCGCTGTGGCTTCCATCCATACTGGTCGTGGCGACGGGTTGCGCCCAGTCCATCGTGCAGGGGCATTCCTCACAGGAATATCTCGGGATGGGTATCGTGGCCGGAACATTAGGCGAACAACAGCGTGTTGCTCTGTGCGCCGGGGAGCCATCCTCCACATCGGTGATCGGACAAGTGCAGGCCCTGGAGGGTGGCGCGTACGTTATCCGGAACGCCCAAGGGCAGCAAATCCGTGTTCCGCATGACGAGAATACGAGGATCGACCGACCGGCCCATGTGGGCGACCGCATTCAATCTTGGGTTGATCGCCATGGCCGCGCCGTGCTGATCCGCAGCCTCGATGGGAATGGGCGATAGCCCTCGCCAGGATCCTCGCTATCGTGTCATTCTTGGAAGTTCGCAAGGCATGGATCTATGACTTCGCTCGCTAAATGCACAGAACAAGACTCGACCCCACCTTCTGCGAGGAGTGGTATGCATGCGACTGTCTATTGGCAAAGAAGCGCGTGCGAGGAGAGGCCTTGCCTCTAGACCGGAGCCTTCGAGATGGGCAACCCCTTTGTAGAGTTTATACTTGGAAACTCCCAAATTAGGCTAAGCGCTACAACCTACTCCACCTCGTATGACCAACCTTCCTTGATCTCTCTGCTTAAGCCCGACAAATCAGGGAAAATCGTTCCCTCAGTCATCCCTGCAGTGGCAAGCTGCCGCCGAATCTTCTGCTTCGCGCTGGGGGAAATGACAATCTTAACGAGACCGGTAGAGAGTGGGCGGTAAGTATCAAGTCCGCGGTGGCTCTTTCCATGAATTGTGAACTTCCCTCGTTGAGCAGCAATGCGCTTGGAATTGTGGGAAGGCTCGAAGGCGGCCGGTCCCTCCGGAAGGTGGGCATCGCGCTTCTTCCAGATAGGCCAAAGGTATTGCTTTATTCGGTGATTATCATAGGCGGTTAGACGGTCACCAATTTGAGCGACGTGCTTGTTAAGCTGCCATGGGTCCAGCATCCAGACAGCCCCAGATTGAGAATCAAGAGGACTTCGCTGAACTGCGAAGTAGAGACTAATGAGCGCGCTTTCGCTCCAATCCAGGAGGCGTGTCGGCAACCCGTGATGTTGCATCAGGAAGTAAAAATCCCAATCCGAGCGAGGATAATAGGTGGCTTCGTTAAGAAAGGGGTGCGCTCGAAGACGGAACTCATGCCGATACTGGTCCTCATCGACGCGATTGAAGGGCGACCGATAGAGCCCTGGCACGAGTCCCCAGGATGCGTCGGCATGACCACGGAACCATGGCTCGATGTCATCACCAGATACGTCTGACCATTCGATCCACTTTTCCTCAACGAGAGCCATGAACCCCGAAAGGTCTTTTGCATGTACCTTCCTCCAACGCTTAGACATCCTGGCCATCGCACCTCCATTTTGTCTCACCCCCAGGCGACAGACGATTGACTAGCCGAAGGACAACCTTAAATTGCGGCTATTAATCCTTCGGTAGAGTGAGCGATCAAATCGTAACGTTATTCCCCCAGTGCTATACGGGCAGCTTCAGATCCGCTCGTGCCACTGCACCTGGCTGAATTTCAACGACCTTTTCAACCGACTGCTGGAGGTCTGAAATAGTTGGTGAAGCCAGGCTACCACTTATCACGCTGTCAGAATTTCCGGAGCCCCCTCTGACAACATCTTTGTACTCCACTTCTATTAAGTCTTTGCCGGATTCGTTTTTTCGGCTCCAGTTAATCAACTGATGCCCCTTCAAATCATCGAGAATTCCTGTAATGACGGCTTTCAAATCATCGATGTTGTCACGAATGTCATAGTTGGATGTAGGCATTGTCGCATCCTCCGTCGAATCAGACTAAATGATTGTTAACAATTCTTTTAGGCGTTTTGTTTCTTGCTCAGACAGAAAACTTCTCGTTGCAGCCCGGTCGAAAAGTCCTTTAATGAGTGTATGGTGCGCGGCAAAAGTAACAGCTGTTATCGGTGATCCGCCAGCGCCCGGTAGTGGATCAATGTACCCCTTCGCAATTGCTGCTGAATAAATTGCCTGTAGCTTAGTTTCAGCTTTAGAATCTTTGGCCGGATCAAGCTTCGCGACACGTGCGGCAAGATTTTCGGCAAGCTGTCGGTTCATCTCGCCAATTTCCTGGAGTGGTGTTTCTTTTACTTCACCAAGGATTTGTTTCAGCATTACTTTGCGGACAGGTTCATGTCTGACTAGTTCAGTCGCAGCCGCCCCAGTTGCAAAGTACTGCAAATATTCCAGTTTGGTCTGGTCAAAGGTCCCGACGTCACCCGAGCTGTCCATGGTGGCCAATAGAGATGGCACTGCGAGACAGACTGCGCTGGATGATGTCGTTGATGGGACTCTATCTATCGGACATTCGGCCCCTACAGGGGCAGGGGTCATACTTATCGGGGCCCAAGCCAGTTCTTTCCGGTGATAACCCAGCTTCAGGGCAGAAGGGTATTGTCCAGTCGTTCCGTTCCATTCTACTTTGAGTCCTAGTGTGCTATGAGTTCCAAAGAACACTGGAACCGCGTATCCTGGCTTGTAGTACTCAACGTTTTCCTCCCCCCAGCCAAACCAGGAGCTTCGTTTCGTTGGCGCTTTACTCAGTTGAAGAGTTGCCTTTGAGTCCTTAGAACAATCTCCATTCGACACATAGCAATCAGCCATTAGGTAAGCCGCATCTCCAACAGCGAACGCTGAAGAGGTGCCGAAAAATAGCCTTTGGAGTCCGTTTAGATTTGTATTGAAGCTCGCCAGCACAGGCAATGTCTTGCCCTGCTCGAAAGTTGGCTCAATGACCCCCTCATGCCTCGTGATCGCAATCTCTGCCGTAGGTGGTGTCGTATCAATATCCACACCCATAGTGGTCTTGGTGGCAAACAGAAGACTGTTATAGCCGATTCCACACCCAGTGGTGGTCAACAGAAACATGATGGCGGTCAAGTAGCTCATTAGAGAGCGCATCTTAGCAACCCCCCTCTCAGATCATTGATTGGCCTTATGGTCAGTCTTACCATCGATATATGGTGGTCGAGACCCAACTCTGACATCGAAGAAATCACTGCTTGGCCACTCCAAGCGCACGCTGGTATCTTTGTCTACGATTGAGAGCAGCGTTCGTCGATCCCAACCAAAAACTGCGTAATATTCCTGCCTCCCAAATCCTAGGCCAATACCGTAAATTACGACCCCTTTTACAATAGCTTTATTGTCTTCTCTTGCTGCCTCTGCCTTCATCTTCATGTGTCCAATCCCCCAGATATGCTCTGTTTGAGTATCAGGGTCGTAGTAGTGGACTGCACAGCCGTTGATAACAGCAGCAAACAATAGACCTAAAGACCTATACCGTCGCATTATCGTTGATGATTAGATTTGTAATCCAACCAACCACGGCTGAATTAGCCGTTCCATCTCTTGTAACCAGAATATCTAGGCGCCCTTGCTCACGGTCCATTTCCTGCTTGGCGTCAGCAAGTGTGTCGGTTTCTTTCACTGTGCCGAAGCTCACCCGAAGAAACTTTTTTACTTCTTCGGAAGAGCTATCGATCATCTCCTTCAGGGTCATCTGATCGAGAACTGAGGAAATTGTTGTTCCGGCTGGGGGCGTGGGCAAGCCTAAGATTTTGTTTGCAAGGAATCGATCAATGAGACTTCTGTGAATCACATATTTGGGTTTGTCAGTTGCATCAAGAATGGGAAGTCTATTGCGATTTTGTGATTCCAGAAGGGCAAGCAAATCTTTGCAAAGAGATACTTTCGATTCATCGGGTTGTTGTGCAGAGAAGCGGAAGCAAGCCATGTCCTTAACGGGAATCATGACTTTTGAGGCAGCGATGGCTTGCAGTTTTTCCACGGAGGTGATCTTGTTCACCATTTCCCTTACATTACGATTTGCGGATTCAAAGTTCTCTTTGGAGAAGTAGTAGGCCAGAACAGTACCGACCCATGTTGCCAGAACGGGTAAAAGCGTTGAGAAAACCGTCTTCGCAGTTTCTATGGTGGGATCTGCATTCAAGACTTTGCAGGCCAGGAATAGTATCCCGCCAATACAAAACAACAGGACTGCAAAGGCTAGAATCAGCCGTGGACTTTTCCAATTCTCATGGTTTGATTCGTTTTCGGCCACGGCTGCCTCCAAGGTCAACGAGGGTCTAGCCTGGGGTCGGGGTCTAGCCTGGGGTCGGATCTTGTATTGTGCATTCTATTTCCCACGCCTCTCAGCAGCGACCTTGGGCGGCCATGACGAAGTGGAGAAAATAGCGGTCGAGCGAGGCCAAGTCACTGCTGTAGGTGCTCCCGCCGAGCAGGACGCCACACAGCTGTTCGCGTACAAGTCAATTCTTTCCAACAACCGTTCCATCGTTCGTCCGCGATCGTCGAATCCAGCACAGTACAATTCCGTGTCAGGCATGACTATTGACTTCACCTGCGTCATTGCTTCCAGTTCGTGACGAATCGGCGCAGCACCCGTGAAGACCGGGATCACGGGCTGAGCCATCCGGTGGTCGACAAGCACGCTTGCCTCACCCATCTCGACCGTCTTGTACGAGTCGAGCCCCCCGTCGGCACTCATGATCTCCCCAAAGCTCATACCCTCCTGGCGGAATGCGCTCGACTGACGAAGACGCCACTCGAACTCGTCACGAGAAAATCGTTGGAAGACCAGCTCGCCGAAGAGAGGCGACCACGATTGGTACATTGCCGACCTCGGCCCACGACAGCACCGCAATTTCCGGTTCTGCGCTAAACGATTGGAGCAGCAGAAGCACACCGAGAAAGATGCTAAGGATAACCGGCCAGATCATCGATAGAGTACCAAGGACTAAGGCAAACGTTATCGCCGCCAACATCTGCTGGACGAACTGGCTCTTGACCGTGATCATAAGGCCCTCCTTAGTTTGCTCTCCACTTGCACGCTAACTATTATTGGTTGAACGGGTTCCACCATGTCTCTATGAAAGCGACTCAACACTGCGTGTTTATACGCAAAGACCATGCCGCGAAGAATCCGCGAGGGGCTGTGCGAATTTCGAAGGATTGCCAGGCTGTTTCTGTAAGTAGTAACCCAACGAGGCGTATCTCTTTCGATTCACTAGTATCTGAATGGATTCAGTGAAGGTGTGCTGGGTCGTCGCATGCGGGATCGAAGGCGCAGATGCCGAGCATCAAGTGAAGGGATCAAAAGGAAGACAAACTTGGTGTCGGACCTTGAACCGTTCAGAGCATGGAGTGCAGCGCTTTCGTCCTCGCGATACTCGGGAAGCTTGTGTCGCGCCTGTTAGGTGCGCTCGCGCGGCCATCCGCGCGAATCTTGCCGCCTGGAAAGGGAGTCCGCGATGGCTACGCTGAACTTTAGCGTTCCATCGGACGTAAAAGATGCGTTCGAGAAAGTGTTTCGGCGGCAGAACAAGAGTGCGGTATTGACCGACCGCACGCGGCAGGGGTCGTCAAGTTAGGATCGGATCTTGAATTGTGCATCGCGCAGGTGGGCAGGTTCGATCTTGCCACTCAGTACCCAGCAGACAGACGCCACCGCGCGATATGGCGTTAGGATACCAATTCATTGGTGAAGGGTCTTGGGAGGAGGCAACACGTGCTCATCACACGTGATTCGACAGAAGGATCAATTTCAGGTGGTATGGCCATGTGATCTCCCCTTCCAATCCGCCGTGATGGTCCGGTCAGGAGGAGTACCCTCTGCCATGTCGATACCGCCGGCATTCGTAGCCATGTTGCGTTCCTCGTGGATAGGTGGGCTCAGACGCTAGCAGTTTCTGAGTTGAGGTCATCAGGGAACGACGATTAGTGTTGGTAGCAATTCCTCGCTGGATCATCCGGCGGGGAGTCGGCCGCGCAGTTGGAAAAGGGCGTCGGACCCCATTGTTTTTAGCCACCACAGGGTGAAGCGTGAGGGCACTGATCAAACGGTATAAAGTTTATCCCCAGGTAGCCATCAATTCGTCATCGAGAAGACCGTGTCTGCAGGAATGGATACACTGAACGTGCCGCCGATGACCGAAATGTCAGCCGCGTGCTGCAGATTTGACGAAGCGTTAGTTTGGTAGAGGGCAAGCGAATTTACGATGGGAAGATTCTGAAACAGCCCGTTTATGGTGACCGACGAAGCGCCCGTGTTATGTCCGACGATCGAGACTTGTCCGCTGAGTGGATGGAAGAACGCCACAACGGTCACCCCAGGTATGGAATTATTCACGCCGATCCGCACAGCCCCAGGACGGATGAACCGGTTTAGCTGCGCATTGGCATAAAATCGAGCACGAGGTGTGTAGATTCCGGTGGTCCGATTGAAGGCCAGAAGACCCCAAAAGCCAAAATTGTTGTGGTGGTAATAAAAACTGTCGTAGGCGTCATAGACTAGAATGCCGGAGTAGCCGTTTACCAAGTCGCTGAGAAAGTGATCAGTGGTTACCTTGGCAAAGTTCCACTCGCCTCCGGTTACCGTGCCACCCGTGTCGCAACTTCCACACCATGCCGCCGATTCCGTCAGCCAATAGTTCTTGGACGGGAACGGTATTCCTGGGGCGGCTGAATTTTCATAAATATGCTCGCCGAAATGATCAATTCGTCCGGCCACGAGGCTATCGGCCATCATCAGGGAGATATATCCCCTGCCGGCACTGATGCCCGCAGTATCCGGCCCGACAAGACGAATGTCGCTTAGTCCCATAGCATCCAGTTCCGTAATCAGCGCCTTGAGTATCGTGACATATTGGCTGGCATCGACACAGGGTCCCTCCCGACAGTCGTGGTCGGACTCATTCAAGGGAGCCACCAACAGGAAGTCGAGGCTCCTGACCTTGCGACCGTAATAGATCAGCGAGGCAACCATGGTTGCGAATGGTTGTTCCTTGCCGACGGTAATATGACTCGGTACCCCAAAAACGCCGCTACCGCCCAACCAGGTCGGCGTCCAACCCATGAAATTAAGAATGATCTGATTCCCTCTAACTCCGATTAGGTTCAGAGAGCCAATCGTATGCCAAATATCTTGCATCTTGGGTGTTTCGTACACCTGCTGCAAGGTGGCTGGATCTAGACTGTGCAGTGCCGGAATCAGAGACTCACTCGTGACCCAATCCATCGGGTCGCGGATGACCCGTATTAAGGAAGAGCCATTCGTTCTGACCAACAGATCGAGGGCGGGGATGAGTTGCCCGCCATTCCAGCTATTGACATTGATGTTGACGCCCATCCCATCCATAGTCTGGAACGTCTGGGAACCATTGACCGTGAGGTTCGAGGTGGTCGCGCCCCCCGGGATTGGAGTTTTGGATTTCGGGGGCGGGTTTTGCTGACCCGATCCATCGCATGCCAGAAACAGCGACAGAATTAACGCCGATACAATCAGGGGGCGCGTAGCATCCCCGCTATTCCTTGTGGAACGAGTAGCGGTAGAAAACTCAAAGTGAATACTCACACCTAACCACGCTAGTTAAGGTTTCATACCACACCCTGCTCTCCCGAAGATGCGCACGTAGCACCCATCTCTCCCAAAGGCTATCCCACCGTTTGTAGGGATAGGGTGAGAGCTGGCTAAATTGGGGTAGCGAAGGGGACCTGCTTTGAAGTAGTTCTCAGCCATCGATCACCGATGTCGCTGCCGCCATTCCCATCGGCTGTGGATTAGCCTACAACCATTTCTGTCTCTCTCGTCCTGCCTTCTCCAACCATTCGAACACCTAATCCTCAATAGACATCGCCACTTATGGGACCACTGCCCACACCAAATGTAGATTGTCATGAAGCCGGACTTATCCTTGGTGACGTGCTGCTCTCATTTCTGAAGTCTTCGACCTACGAGCCCGAGGAAAGCGGGCACTCGTTGTCGCCAACCATAAAGCGTCTCCGTTCGAGTGGGGCGTACGGGTGACTGGCTCAATAGCGCAGGTTCTATCGATACCCTCCAGGACTGAGACGGACTCGTGGGTGGCGAGATCAGTCACATGCAATACATCGAAGTCAAATTCGTCAAATCGACGTGATCCCCGAGAAATCAGCTTTCAAGACCAGCTGAGATCCATCTTACTCAACAAGCCTGTTTGGTGCTGGTAACGCAGATGCTCGTGAGGGGGTGCAGTGATGGATGGAGGCGGTGGATCTTCCTCAACAGCCCACAAACTTCTGTGCCTGACACTGTTGCGAGAGGCGCTGAGCTTCTGCAATCTGCGTAGGAGTCATCCGGCGTGCGAGCTTGTCTAGTGCTGATTCTTCGGACTCCTCCTCTTTACCAGTAGAGTGGGCGGCTGCGATGCTCCACCACATATACGCACGTACATAATCCTGTGGGAGACCCCGCCCATTGGCATATAGCCACCCGAGGTTGGACTGTGCCGCCACATGCCCCTGAGCTGCGGCTTTCTCGTACCACTCTTTGGCCTTTGCATAGTTGCCCTGTTCCTTCTCATACAGGAACCCAAGGTTGTTCTGTGCGTCCGCGTTGCCCTGGGCTGCAGATTTCTCGAACCATTCCCGCGCCGTTGAGGAGTTCTGAGGGACGCTCTGACCCAGGAAGTACAGCTTCCCGAGTTTGTTCTGCGCCTCCGCGTTGCCTCGGACTGCCTGTGTTTGTAGCGATTGCAGATCTTCTACTGAAACCGCAATCGGTGGGGAAGCTGGTGCATACTCAGAGGGAAAAATGAAAAAAGCCAAGAACGTTATTACGGGGAGCTTGCGCATAAATTGTAGTATGGCGTGGCCACCTGACACCGTCAAGGCTGTTTAATGAGGCGAGCGTGGGGCACAGGTGGGGTCGTCTTGAACCGTACAAAAACATGGAAGGCAGCGCTTTCGTCCTCGCGCCACCCAGGAAGCTTGAGTCGCGCCTGTTAGTTGTGCTCGCGCCGCCATCCGCGCGAATCTGCCGCCTGGAGTGGGAATGGAGTTGACGCCAAAGCGCCTTGTTCTGACCTCCCGAACCGGCTAGGATCAAGGCCGTATGCTCGGTACTTACGTTTTGCCCCTTCTAGACCTACGCCCCTGGCCGTGCCGTCGCACCGATGACTAACCTACCCGAGCGCTCCACGCCTGCGGGAATGGCGCTGGCTGCGCTTGGCGTCGTCTACGGCGACATCGGAACCAGTCCCCTCTATGCGCTGCGGGAATGTTTCCACGCTTCACACGGTTTGTCCGTCACCCTTCCAACGATCACCGGCCTCCTCTCGCTCATCATCTGGGCTCTGTTGCTGGTGGTGACGGTGAAGTACTTACTGTTCGTGATGCGAGCGGACAATCAAGGTGAAGGAGGCATTTTGGCCCTGATGGCCTTGGGACAACGCCATCGGGAAGAGTCCGCGTTCCCCTTGCGGATCGGCCCGGTGATCGCCCTTGGCTTGCTCGGAGCTTCATTGGTCTACGGCGACGGCATCATCACGCCGGCCATCTCGGTTTTGAGTGCCGTAGAAGGAATCGAGGTCGAGACGACCGCCTATCAACCCTATACGCTGCCGATCGCCATCGCCGTGTTGCTGGTGCTCTTTGCGATCCAGTCGCGTGGCACAGCACGGCTCGGCGGATGGTTCGGGCCCATCATGCTGCTCTGGTTCCTCACGCTTGCCGCCCTAGGGATCATGAGCGCCATGCAGACTCCGGAGGTATTTGCCGCGGTCAGCCCCCACCATGCGGTCCAGTTCCTGTTGGAACATTCCACGCAAGGCTTCGCGGTATTAGGGAGTGTGTTTCTCGTCTTGACAGGAGCCGAAGCTTTGTATGCCGACATGGGGCACTTTGGGAAGGCGCCCATTCGCCTCGGTTGGTACAGCGTGGTGTTGCCGTCGCTTGTCCTACAATACCTAGGACAAGGCGCTTTGCTGGTCCGGCAACCGGAGGCGATCACGAATCCGTTCTACTTTCTCGCACCGGGATGGTTGCTCCTGCCGTTGGTCGTGCTTGCGACGATGGCGACCATCATCGCCTCTCAAGCGATGCTGAGCGGTGCGTTTTCCCTTACCCATCAAGCGATTCAGTTGGGTTATCTGCCGCGGATGGACATTCGGTACACATCCGCTTCCCAGATCGGGCAAATCTACGTGCCGGCCATGAATGTGTTCATGCTGATCGGCACCGTCGGCCTGGTCGTCCTCTTCGGCACCTCCAGCAATCTGGCCGCTGCATACGGAATCGCCGTGGCCGGCACGATGGTCATTACGACGCTGTTGATCTTCATCGTTGCTCGACGCCAATGGAAATGGGGCTGGCCGGCCGTAGTACTCATCACCAGTCTCTTCCTGGTTATGGATCTCTCGTTTTTCGGCGCTAATGTGCTGAAGATTCCTCACGGCGGGTGGTTACCACTGGCCCTCGGCGCCGGTCTGTTTCTCTTAATGACGACCTGACATGGCGGCCGTCGGCTCATCGCGAAGCACCTCTGGAGCAAAATGCCGCAACTGACAGCCTACCTGAAGGAGGTGCTGGCACAGCCACTCACCCGCGTCCCGGGTACGGCTGTTTACTTGACCCAGTTTCCCGACCTCACGCCGCCGTCCTTCGTGCAGAACGTGCGGCACAATAAGGTGCTCCATGAACAACTGGTCTTCCTGACCACCACGACCGCCCGCGTGCCGACAGTCACCGGCAGCCATCACGTCCGCATCGAACCTCTCGCAAAAGGTGTTCGACGAGTCGTAGTGCAGTACGGCTTCATGGAAACACCGAACATCACCCGCCTCCTCGCGGCGTGCCGGACACAAGGGTTGGATCTGGACCTCGATCAGCCTACGTTTTTTCTCAGCCGTGTGAATTCGCTTGCGACACCGAAACCGGGCATGGCCTTGTGGCGGGAACGGCTCTTCATCTTCCTCAGCCGCAACTCCCAGCGCGCCAGCTCATTCTTCCATATTCCCGCCGAACAGGTCGTCGAGATCGGGGTGGTGGTGGAGATCTAGTCGGCCCAGCGAAGGTGACAATGATGCTGCCAATCGCGCCGGCCTCGATCAGCTCATTCGTCGCGCGCTCAGCATAATAATCCGCTCCTATGTTTCAGCCTCTGCTAGGCGGCAAAAGGGGGATCGCCCAGAATGAACCTTGTGACTTATCAGGACCTAAACTGAAGCTGGATAAAGCAATTGCCCGTGTGTAGCTTAATAGAATGTCAAAGTTGGCCAGTCTAGTTTCCGCTGATCCGCTGGTTGGGAGCGGACAGGTGTTTGGAATGGGGTGAACGTCCGTAGAACACGGAGCTCACCCTCACTCATCGACTGCTACTGCTGTCCTTTCGCCTTCCAGTCGTCCAAGAACTTCTTCAGTCCAGCATCGGTCAACGGGTGTTTGAAGAGCGCCTGGAATACGCTGTAAGGCATTGTGCAGATATGGCCGCCGGCTAACGCCGCCTCGACGACGTGCTGCGGATGGCGGACGCTCGCCACTAACACCAAGGTCTTGTAGTCATAGTTCTTATAGATCGTCAGAATTTGGCGAATGAGCTCCATGCCGCTAGAGCTGATATCATCGAGCCGTCCGATAAAGGGCGAGACGCACCAGGCGCCGGCTTTGGCTGCCAACAGCGCTTGTGTGGGTGAGAAACAAAGAGTCACGTTCACTCTGATGCCCTCAGCAGCCAGCCGCTTCGTAGCTTTCAGCCCTTCCGGAATCAGTGGACATTTGACGACGATGTTCTTGTGAATCTTGGCGAGCTCTTTCCCCTCCTTCACCATGGCGTCCGCTTCCACGCCCACGACCTCGGCGCTGATCGGCCCGTCCACGATCTTACACACCTCCTGCAACATTTCTCTGAAACTTCGGCCTTCCTTGACCACCAGCGAGGGATTTGTGGTCACGCCGTCGAGCAAGCCCAGGCTTGCCGCTTCGTGGATTTCCTTGACGTTGGCTGTATCGAGATAGATTTTCATGGGTGTCCCTTTCCTAGCGGAGATCGTGATGCGATACGATTGTTATCGGTCATTTTATGGAGAACTCAATGTCAGTGCAAGGAGTCGATCCGCAAGTTTGACAGGCCTTCCAGCCGAGGATACAATTTTGCGGTTGACAGTGACCATAGATCTTGGAAGAGAAATCACGATGCAACGACTTGTCTTGTTCCTGCTCTGCTTCTTCATTATTCCAGCCTGCTCAGGGAAGAATCCCTACCTCGAAGCTTCATTGAAACCGGCCGAGCTCCAGGGAAAGGAGAAGGGGTGGTTTGAAAAAAACTGGGGTGCTCCCGATGGCAAAACTTCTCGTTTTTTTGGTGGAGAGACCTGGACCTACTATCGTATCGCCGGAGGACAATCACGGTCTCCATTCTTCAATTTCTCTCCCAATCAATGTCAGATCACCCTCAAGTTTGAGAAGGACGAGAAACTATCCGACTATTCCTATTCGGGCTGCTGATCAACTTAGTTCAAGAGTCTGCTGGCCTTTCCTTCCAAGGCAACGATTTCTTGTAGTTCCAGAATACACCGCTAGACGGGGTGCTCATTCCGAAATCTCACCGCACACTCCTGGCTACAGAAACAGTACTCCCGTCCCCCGATTATTTCGATTATTCCAATTCGCTTAGGGACGAATATGTGACACACCGGATCCTCGATCATCTGGTCTTGTTCTTCCTCTTGGACTCGCGCAGCCGGTTTCCCACGATCATCCCCAATCGGTGTTGTGAAACCACGGAACATTTGTCGGAGCAAGAAGTAGAGAACCGTGAGGAGTAAAACGACTAGGATTAACCTATACATAGTGGTCTATCGCAAAGGCGCCACAATCCTATGAAAGCCGTGGGAGCCTGTCAAGATAACCACCAGCAGGCGATCTTGAAAAACTACTGGAGGAGAGATGTGCAAACGGCCTATGCTCATAGGTCCTATTGGGACTCTTGTCAGTGCCGTCCGGTACTTCAGGGGGGATTGGCTTACCCTATGCTCTGGTGCTAAACTGCCCTACTATGAAAACCTGCGATAAATGTCATGGGGCTATGCTACCAGAACGAGCGGTGGATTTGGACGCTGGACTGGCGATCACGGTCTTTGCCTGTTTGAATTGTGGTCGTCGGAAAGCAGCAGATCAGGAACCTCGGCCGATCACCGCTCGACATTAAGCCTCAGTCCCACCGTCGAACCTCAAGTCATCATCCTCTGATGAGAGGGAATGGCTGCGAGGTACTTATAGGCTCTTTACAGGCCAATCTGGTGCCATGGCACGCATCTTTCCAGATACGCCATTACCCGGCAACCACCCGCGGCTGCCATGCGGATTACAACGCCGCTGACAGAAATCCCAGAAGGCCTCGAATACTTACAGACGATTCTACTTTTCCGCATACCCGTCACCAGCCTCGAGTTCGACAGGACTGCGAAGTCGCTTTTCGGGCAGCTGCACTTTGCACGCGAGCCAGTGAATGGAACGCAGCGCAAGTACTTACTCGGATGTGCGGTGAGGAGAAAATCAAAACCCGCTGCTCATCGATGTTGTCAAGCGATGAAAGAGGAATCAACGAAGGTTTAAAACATCCATCATATCGTATAAGCCGGCCGGCTGGCGGACGACCCATCGCGCGGCTCGTAGGGCTCCACGGGCGAACGTATCGCGGCTGCTGGCTCGGTGGGTGACCTCGATTCGTTCTCCCATACCGCCGAACAGAATCGTGTGATCGCCGACGATATCGCCGGCGCGAACGGTTTGTATTCCGATCTCTCCTTTGGTTCGCTCACCGATCAATCCCTTGCGAGCATAGACTCCGACTTGGTTCAAGTCTCGGCTCACCGAACGGGCAAGAACCTCGGCAATTTTGAGGGCCGTGCCGCTTGGAGCGTCCTTCTTTAGTCTGTGATGAGCTTCAATGACCTCAATGTCGTAATCGTCCCCAAGTGTTCTGGCCATCTCGCCGATGACTTTGCAGATCAGGTTGATTCCCACACTCATGTTCGGAGAGAAGACGCAGGGAATCTGCTGGGCCAATGACCTCAGCTCGTCGAGTTGAACAGCCGAAAATCCGGTAGTCCCGATGACTATGGCCCCCCGATGGTGAGCAACCGTCCGCATATGCTCAAGCGTCGCCGCGGGAGCGGAAAAATCGATCACAACTTCTCCTCGCTCCATCAAAATGGAAAGATCTTCCGTGATGAGAAGGCCCGCACGACCCGATCCAGCAATTTCGCCCGCATCCACTCCCAACGCGGGATGATCTTTCCCCTCTAAGGCACCAGCCAGGGTCAACGCTGTAGAATCTCGGATCAGTGACACCAGTCGACAGCCCATTCGGCCGGCTGCACCCGCTACAATGACCTTGATCATCTTGTCATGGACCTAGATATTGCTAGAGTCAGATCAACGCCGCATCTTTGAGCACGCGAATCAATTTCTCGCGTGTGTCCTGGGCCATCGGGCAGAGAGGCAAGCGCAATTCAGGGTCAATCTTCCTCATGAGTCCTAACGCTTCTTTGACGGGAATGGGGTTGGTTTCATAGAATAATGCCGCAAAGAGAGGGGAGAGTTTAAAATGAATCCGTCGTGCTTCGTCGATTCTTCCCTCGGCAAAGCTTTTCACAAGACCGGCCATTTCCGACGGCATGATATTAGCCGTTACGGTAATCACACCCTTCCCACCGACCGCCATCATCGGTAACGTGAGGGAGTCGTCGCCGGCCAGCACGGTGAGACGGTCACCGCACAGCTGCACGATATCTGAGGCCTGTTGGACGGAGCCGCTCCCTTCCTTGACTCCGACGATCGTGTTTATGGCCGAGAGCCGGGCGATCGTTGACGGCAGCATGTTAACTCCAGTGCGACCGGGGATGTTGTACAGCACTAAGGGCAGGTCGACGGCCTCCGCAACCGCCTTATAATGTCGATAGAGTCCTTCCTGTGTCGGTTTGTTGTAGTAGGGGGTAATGAGCAAGGCGGCGGCGGCCCCAGCCTGCTTCGCGTGTTTCGTGAGCGTGATGGCTTCTTCCGTGCTGTTCGAACCGGTTCCCGCTATAACCGGTACCCGCCGACGGACCACTTCGACCGTCAATTCAATCACCCGATTATGCTCGCCATGAGAAAGCGTGGCCGATTCACCGGTGGTTCCACAGGGGACAATGCCGTTGGTGCCATTGGCGATCTGCCATTCGATCAACTCGGCCAAAGCACGCTCGTCAACTCTGCCCTGTCGGAACGGTGTGACAATAGCAACAAGCGATCCGGCGAACATACTCCCTCTCACTCCGTTTCGTTGAGGAACGACGGAATTCTCTCGCCACGTACGAGGTCGTCGTACGTCTCTCGATCGCGAATGACGTGGAACTCTCCGCCCTTGACGAGTACTTCCGGTACACGAGGCCGAGAGTTGTAATTCGATGCCATCACAAAGCCGTATGCCCCGGCGCTCATGACCGCCAACAACTCACCGGGCTTGACGCTCGGCAACGACCGATCCTTGGCCAGAAAATCTCCCGATTCACAGACAGGCCCGACGACATCCATCGTCTGTTTTGTCCGACGGATCGCTTCCTCCTTCACAGGGCGAATTTCGTGGTAGGCGCCGTACAAGCTCGGCCGAATCAAATCGTTCATGGCGGCATCGACGATGACGAAGTATTTCGTTTCTCCGGCCTTCTCATACAGCGCCTTTGTTACCAAGATGCCGGCGTTGCCGACGATGACGCGGCCCGGCTCCATCACCAGCGTCAGCCCCAGATCCTTGACGAGCGGCGAAACGGCATCAGCCAGTTCATGAGGCAAAGGCGGCTTCTCCTCGGAATACGTGATGCCGAGTCCACCTCCGATGTTCAGGTAGCGGATGTCGATTCCCTGTCTCTTCAGCGTATCGATGAGCGCCACGACCTTCTTCAGCGAATCGACGAACGGTGTCACGTCCGTCAACTGCGAGCCGATGTGGGCATGGACGCCCACGACGTCGGTATGGCTTAGTGAAGACGCCATTTTGTATTCTTCCAGCGCCCGATCCGAGGCGATGCCGAACTTGCTTTTCTTCATCCCTGTAGAGATGTACGGATGTGTTTTCGGATCCACGTCCGGGTTGATCCGCAACGCGATCCGCGCTCTTTTGCCGACCGAGGCCGCCACCTCGTTGATCGCATGGATCTCGGCCGACGACTCGACATTGAACATGAGGATGTCGGCCTTCAGCGCGTCGCGGATTTCCTCCGGCGATTTGCCGACGCCGGCAAACACGATTTTGGAAGGCGGCACGCCGGCTTTGAGCGCTCGGAACAGCTCGCCGCCCGACACGATGTCCGCGCCGCTGCCTTCCTTTGCCATCATGCGAAGGATGGCCAGATTGGAGTTGGCTTTCATCGCAAACGCGATGACATGCGGGATATTTTTGAATGCACTGTCGTAGGCGTGGAAATGCCGGACCAGTGTCGCATGGCTATAGAGATAACAGGGAGTGCCGAGCTCCTTCGCCACACGGCTGACCGGTACCTGTTCGCAGTACAATTCACCGTGGTGATACTCGAAGCTATGCATTGCGTGGTTCCTTGTATTCAACCAATTGCACCATCCCCAAG
This sequence comes from Nitrospira sp., assembly GCA_029194675.1. Taxonomy (NCBI): domain Bacteria; kingdom Pseudomonadati; phylum Nitrospirota; class Nitrospiria; order Nitrospirales; family Nitrospiraceae; genus Nitrospira; species Nitrospira sp. The sequence continues at coordinate 333,410 of JARFXP010000004.1, forward strand.
ACCTTGTTTACCGTATTCCCACCGGCTGCGGTGGAGACAGATCGATGTCCTGGTTTCCCAGGGTAGGATCCGATTCAGCCGATTCTGTCGCTTGCCGCTCTGCCTCGAGGGCATGTTGCCTTTTCTGCTTCTCGATCGTGGGCGTCACTCCGACTAATTCGGGGGGGACCGGTGCCCCCGCCACCCCACAAGAAATTAGGAGCCCTGCCGATACAAGAATAACAACAGCTTTCATGACAGTGACCTTTCGAGGTCCTTAATTCGCCGCTCAACTCGTTCCCGTGCTGTCGCCCCGATTTGTCCCTTGTGATCGATTGCCGCTACGGGAGTCAACCAAGAAAACACGCTCTCGTCGATCCGTTCACAAAATACTCGAAGTTCCTCAAGTGACAAATCCGTGACGTCACGCCCTTGATCGAGCGCAGCCCGGACGATTCGCCCGGTGATCCCATGAGCTTCGCGAAAAGGCACGCCTCTCATGACCAAGTAGTCGGCCAGTTCCGTGGCGAGGAGTCCTCCTCCTTGCAGCGCTCGTTTCATGGCCTCTCCGCTGACTTTCAGCCGGCGCATTAATTCCGTCATCACGTGGAGAGATGCCGTCACCGTATCAAGGGCATCGAAGAGGGCCGCCTTGTCTTCTTGCAAATCCCGATTATAACTCAACGGCAGAGCCTTGAGCAGAGTCAGCAGATTGACGAGGTGGCCGTAGACGCGTCCGGTTTTTCCTCGGACCAGTTCGGGGACGTCGGGGTTCTTCTTCTGCGGCATCATGCTGCTTCCTGTACAAAATGCGTCCGGCAGATCGACGAACCGAAATTCTTGCGATGCCCATACGATCAATTCCTCACTCAGCCGTGACAAATGCATCATCACAATTGAGAGGGCCGATGCCGTTTCGATCATGAAATCGCGGTCGGAAACCGCATCCATGCTGTTCTGGGTGACGGCGGGAAACCCCAGCAGCTCAGCCGTGTATCGGCGGTTCACCGGATAGTTCGTACCGGCCAAGGCACCGGATCCGAGCGGCATGACATTGAGTCGGCCTCTTGCATCACGTAGTCGGCCTTTGTCCCGTTCGAACATCTCCACGTACGCCAGCAAGTGATGCGCAAACAGAACCGGCTGAGCCCGTTGCAGATGGGTATACCCGGGCATGATCAGTGAGCGGTTTGCACCGGCCTTTGCGACCAGCACGCGTTGAAATCCAGCCAATCGCTCATGCAGCTCATCCAGCCGAGTACGCAAATACAGCCGAATATCCAGAGCCACTTGATCATTCCTGCTACGGCCTGTGTGCAATTTGCCCCCCAACGGGCCGATCATTTCAGTCAATCGCCGCTCGATGGCCATGTGTATATCTTCGTCTTGAGGTGAGAAGACGAATTGTCCACGATCGAACTCGCGTTTGACTGATTCCAACCCACGGACGATGGCGCGCGTTTCTGCTCGCGTGAGGATCCGAGCCTTTTCGAGTGTCTTACAATGGCCGATGCTCCCGTCGATATCCTCGCCATAAAGCCGACTGTCGATCGTCACCGACTTGGTAAACGCTTCGACCAATGGATCGGTCTGCTCTCGAAACCGGCCGGCCCAGGCCTTCCCTCCCCCGCCGGCCGACTTCGGATGGTTCCTGCGCCTGGCCATCAGGACGAGGCTTTCCTTCTCTGCGCGCGAATCTTCAGTCGCAATGCGTTCAAACGGATGAACCCTTCCGCGTCCTTCTGGTTATACACGTCATCTTCCTCGAACGTGGCGATGTCGAGGCGATAGAGAGACTGTTTGGATTTACGTCCGGCCAGAGTACAACTTCCCTTGTAGAGTTTGACCCGTGCGACACCGCTGACGTCCTTCTGGGCTTCATCGATCGCCGTCTGCATCATTTCGCGCTCAGGGCTGAACCAATACCCGTTGTAGATCAGGTCCGCAAATCGTGGGATCAAACTGTCGCGGAAGTGGAGGACTTCGCGGTCCATCGTCAAGGATTCGAGTCCGCGATGCGCAACGTGCAGAATCGTTCCTCCCGGCGTTTCGTACACCCCTCGCGACTTCATCCCGACGTAGCGGTTTTCCACCAGATCGACCCGACCGACCCCATGCCCGCCGCCCAATTTGTTGAGATGGGCCAGTAAGGCAGCAGGACTCATCTTCTTGCCGTCGACCGCGACGGGATTGCCCGCTTGGTATTCGATCTCGACTTCCTGCGGCTTATCCGGTGCTTTTTCCGGTGAGACGGTCATCTGGAATATTTCATCCGGAGGCGATTCCCACGGGTCCTCAAGAATGCCGCCTTCATAACTGATGTGAAACAGATTCGGGTCCGTGCTGTAGGGCTTGGCTTTGGTCGCGGTCACCGGAATGCCGTGGCGTTCGGCATACTCGATCAGTTCGCGCCGGGAGCGCATGGTCCATTCCCGCCAAGGCGCAATGATCTTCAAGTGAGGTGCGAGCGCCATGTACGTCAGCTCGAAACGCACCTGATCGTTGCCCTTCCCCGTGGCGCCGTGCGACACCGCTTCGGCGCCCTCTTTGAGCGCGATTTCAGCCTGTCGACGAGCGATCAGCGGGCGAGCGATCGATGTCCCAAGGAGGTAGCAGCCCTCATACATCGCATTTCCGCGCAACATCGGGAACACATAATCTTTCACGAAGGTTTCCCGAAGATCCTCGACATAGACCTTCTTGACGCCGAGCGTTTGGGCCTTGGTTTTGACGGCCTTCAGATCTTCCCCCTGGCCAAGGTCGGCGCAAAACGCAATGATCTCGGCCTGATAGGTTTCCTGCAGCCATTTGAGGATGACGGATGTATCCAGTCCGCCGGAATAGGCCAGGACGATTTTCTTGATCGATTGTGGTTTCACGGCTGATCCTATCCGGTATGATTCTTCCGGCTGAACAGCTGAGTCAGAATCGCCTTTTGCATGTGGAGGCGATTTTCCGCCTGATCGATGACGACGGACTGTGTGCCGTCCAGCACCTCCGCCGTAATCTCTTCTCCTCGATGAGCCGGCAAACAATGCATGACGATGGCGTCGGATTTCGCCCGTTGGAGCAGCCGTTTGTTCAGTTGGTAGGGAGCGAGCGTTCGTAATCGTCGTGCCTGCTCCCGCTCGCGTCCCATACTGATCCACACGTCGGTATACACCACATCCGCCTCTTTCACGGCGACCATGGGATTCTCAAACACCTCGATGGATGTGCCGGTGGTTTGGCCTTCCATTCGGGCACGGTCGATCACCCGCTGATCCGGTTGATAGCCGGACGGACAGCCAATCACGACGCGCAGGCCCACCTTCGTTCCCGCTTCGATGAGCGAGTTGGCCACATTGTTTCCATCGCCGATGTACGCAAGGCTGAGCCCTTTGAGCCGGCCCTTGATCTCCTGAATCGTCATCAAATCGGACAAGGCCTGACAAGGATGGCTATGGTCGGTCAGCCCGTTAATCACCGGCATCGCGGCTTCTGCCGCCCATTCTTCGACGATTGAATGGTCATAGGTTCGGATCACGATCCCGTCCAGGTAACGGGACAGGACGCGTGCCGTGTCCGAGACCGTCTCACCACGCGAGAGTTGGATGTCGCTCATGGGAAGGACCAGTGCATGGCCGCCGAGTTGGTTCATCCCCGCCTCAAACGACACGCGGGTCCTTGTCGACGGCTTTTGAAACAGCAGCCCTAAGGTCTTCCCGTGCAGCAACCGATGCGGAGTGCCCTGGCGCTGCTTCTTCTTCAGAGACGTCGCCAAACGCAGCAAGTCGAGGACCTGCTCTCGCGGCATCGTCGCGACGTCGAGTAGGTCCTTGGCATAGCGCCCGCCGTTGACATTTTGTCGGGCTGACACGGCCATCAGTGATGTGACTCTTTTCCCGCCGTCGTGCGCTGGTTGAGCAGTATGTCGAGGAGGTCGACGAGCTTATCCACCTCGGGCTGTGTGATCACCAACGGCGGCACAAAGCGCAGCACTCGCTCGGTTGCGGCATTGATCAGCATGCCGCGGGCAAGCGCATCGGCCACCATTGCTCGGGCGTCGGCCTCCAACTCCATGCCTTGCAAGAGACCAAGGCCTCGCACATCCTTCACGATTCGATGGCGGTCTTTGCAGTCGGCCAACCCTTTTGCCAGGTACTCACCCATGCGCCGCGCTTGGTCCAGCACCTTTCCTTCGAGCAGCACACGGCAAACGGCCAGCGCCGCGGCACAGGCCAAGGGATTTCCACCGAACGTCGACGCATGAGAGCCGGGCGTAAACGCTGCGGCCACCGATTCTTTTGCCAAACAGGCTCCGATCGGCACTCCGCCGGCGAGACCTTTTGCGAGGGTCATGATATCGGGTATCACGCCGAGTTGTTCATGGGCGAAGAAGGTGCCGGTTCTCCCCATGCCCGTTTGAATTTCATCGAAGATGAGCAAGATGTCTTGTTGTGTACAGAGATCTCGCAGGTCTCTCAGATAATCTCGGTCGGCCACATACACGCCGCCTTCCGCCTGAATCGGTTCCAACATGATCGCCGCGGTCTTCTCACTAACCATGGACTCGATCGCGCCGAAATCATTGAACGGTGCATAAGCAAATCCCGGCATCAGCGGTTCGAAGCCCTTCTGAACCTTCTCCTGTCCCGTGGCGGTGAGCGTGGCCAGCGTACGGCCATGGAATGAATTCTTCATCGTGATGACTTCAAAGCGGTCGGGCCCATGCCGCTCATGCCCATACCGCCTCGCCAGTTTAAGCGCCGCCTCGTTGGCCTCCGCCCCGCTGTTGCAGAAGAACACACGGTCGGCAAACGAATGGTCTACCAACATTTTCGCCAGTTTCACTTGAGGTTCGGTGTAGTAGAGGTTCGAGGTGTGGATCAGTTGCACGGCTTGGCGTTGGATGGCCTGGACCAGGTCAGGATGACCATGCCCCAATACATTGACGGCAATCCCACCGACAAAATCAATGTACTCTCGGCCTTCCAGATCGTAGACCTTTGCACCACGTCCCCGTACAATCGTGATCGGCTGGCGACTATAGGTCTGCATGAGATATTTATCGGCATCGTCTCTCAGGTTTTGGCTCGGCATAACCGCGTATCCCTTTAGAAATAAAGGAAAGCTAGCACAGGGGCAGTGGGAAGAGCAATAAGCGGAACATCGAGGGAATTGCCCTCAAGCGAGACTTGCTCGCAGTTCCGCAATCCGCCATTAGCGATAGGCCATATCCTTCCGTTCCGAGTGTGGTAAGCTGCGTCGCCATGATGATGTGCAGTCAGTGCAAGCAACAGAACCCCGATGAGGCTCAATTCTGTCATCAGTGCGGAACCAAACTGGCTGAAGCCAAGCCTGTCGCCGAGGCCGCCCCTGAGGTTTCCACCGCTCGGCCGGTTCAGGACGACGAGACGTTGTGGCGCCAATTCATCGGCTCCAACGCGGACCACTATCTGACGGTGTTTAAGAAATTTTCGGCGAACGGCCGGCCGAAGTTCGCTCTCTCATGGAACTGGCCGGCGTTTCTCTACATCTCCTTCCTGTGGTTTCTGTACCGGAAGATGTACCTGCACGCGTTCGTTTATGCGGTCGGCCCGATGATTTCGACCTATCTCACGGGCGACTTTTCCGCCGGCATCGTTTGGAGCATCATGGCGGGAGCAACCGCAAACTATCTGTATTATTGGCATTGCCGAGAGCACGTCGGTGAAATCAAGAAAGCCGATCGGATGGATCGTGCCGCGCAGGAAACCGCACTGAAAGAATCGGGCGGGGTACAGCCTTATGTCATCTGGGTCGGCGTGTTTTTCTACATCATCTTCCTGGCGACACTCGTGAAGATGATTCAAGAAGGCCCGCCCGATCTGGATAAATCGCCCGGCCGACCGGCCAAGCAAGCGGTCATGCTGTCACAGGCTTGACTTGGCACAGTAATTCAGTATGCTTTGGACCCTGATGGGATGGTCACGTTGACGACAAAGGATAGGCGATGGCTCGATTAGTCTTGCTTCGTCATGGGGAATCGCAATGGAACTTGGAGAACCGTTTTACCGGCTGGGTAGACGTGCCGCTCTCCACAAAAGGTACCGAAGAAGCCAAGCAGGCCGGTGAGAAGCTCCGTGGATTTACCTTTGACCGGGCCTTCTCCTCCGTCCTCACCCGCGCTAACGAAACATTGAGAATCGTGCTGGAAGTCCTCGGGCAGACGAATATTCCCATTGAAAAAGACAAGGCGCTGAACGAGAGGATGTATGGAGAACTCCAAGGATTGAACAAGGCCGAAACCGCCAAGAAGTACGGCGACGCGCAGGTGAAAATCTGGCGCCGAAGTTATGATGTGAAACCGCCTGGTGGAGAGAGCCTGAAAGATACGGCCGAACGCACCTTGCCGTACTATGCGAAGATGATCAAACCTCATCTGCTGAAGGGAGAGACCATCATCATTGCCGCGCATGGCAACAGTCTTCGCGCGCTGGTGATGGAGCTGGACCAATTGTCGAGGGAACAGGTCCTTGAGCTGAACATTCCGACCGGCGTGCCGCTGCTGTACGAATTTGACAAGACCGGCAAAGTGCTCTCGCACCGCTATCTGTAATCACTCAACGCCGTCGATCCCAAGATAAGCTCTTCATCTTGGGATGCTTGTGGAGCGTATTGGCGATTCGAGGGGGAAGTCTCTACAATCTCGTCTCAAGAATTTTGGTTCCGCTGCGCTCAAGGAAGTCCGCATTTGGAATGCGCATGATGTTCGATGGCTTCCAAGCAAGGGCGTCTGGCGTGATGAGAACATATCCGTCGATCGCTTTCACTATGGCGTACGCGCCCAGGAAGCGCCGAACGGCCCGCGGCTCACCGGCAGGCGCGGAGCAACCGGTCGTTCAGCGGCTGTCCGGTGCAGCCGCTGGTGCAACGAAGGGGTAGGCGTCACGCCTCTCGATCCTGTGTTTGAGCGCGGTGTTCATTGCTTCAAACCTGGCCTTGGTGTCCCGGTCAAGCGCACCACGCAAGAGTGGCACGAGCAGACCGTTGAAGCGCTCACCATGCATGAGTTGCGTTGATCCTTCGCGATCCGCAGAGAGGCAAAAGTAGTGCTCTCCATCGAATATGCCCGGAAGCAAGAGCCTGCCCTTCCACCGGAACTCGCGACCCGGATTGTGACGAAGAACGATGGGCTTAAAGATCATTGGCTTGCCCCCTTGAGAAGAGAGCGTGATCTTGATCGAAGAACCCTCGGATGGCTGCCCTTCGATCGACCGGACGAACGGATTCCACTCTGGATAGCGCGCGAAGTCGAGCAGCACGGACCACACTTGCTCAGGAGTTGCAGCGATTGCGATCGTCGTCTTGATCTCGTGTTGCACGTGGCACCTAACAATGTTTAGGCCGATCCGCATAAGCGCGGCATCTGGCTGTTTCAATCCGCGTAACACACGACGAACGTTCGGACACTATACGTCATTTGTGTCGTTGGTTGCACGAGTTGCAACTGTATGACGATGCTTCATGGATTCTTATGCGGATCGGCATAACACCCGTCCCGTGAATGGGTTCACATGCTGTCCAGCGGACACCCACCAGCCCTCGATGCAGCACATGCGTATAGATCATCGTCGTTTTGAGGTCGCGATGGCCCAACAGCTCCTGCATCGTGCGGATGCTTGAGCCGCTTTCGAGCAGGTGCGTGACACAATCATCACTGACGATCGGCGGCGGCATGCGTCCGCCTGGATTCGTGGCTCATCAGTGTGCGCGTCACTACAGGTCCACCCCGTGGAATACCTCAGCACTCACTACCAGACCATCCGGGCCAAAGGTGAGTTGCTCTGAGACCCACTTCCTTCGCCCGCCGATCTCGGAAATGTAGACAATCGCCACCTCCCTCGTGGTGGGATCCCACAAGACCCGATCAACCACGAATTGCAGTGCGCCAATCTGCGCAACCGCCTTGTTCCAGTACTCGCGTAGCACCTGCTTGCCAAGCACCGCACTGGTGCCTACGACGGTTCGTGCTGTCAGGCTGGTGAACGAGACGTTCTCGTCAAAATGAGCCAACACATGTTCGACGGCGAGCTCGTTCCATGCCGCAGTCCACTCTGCCGCAAATGCCAGCGCTGCTTCGCGTGTCATGTCCTCTCCTCTCTTCATCGTCCGACGCCGCTTGCGCCTCAGCGCGATGTTTCGTCTCCCATGAGCCTGGCCCTTACTGATCCACCAGGTGAGCGTATCGCTCACGGGACGCCAGGCCTGTTAAGTCGTGGAGGAAGGCGCGCGGTGCTCCAAGGAACAGTTCTATTGGGAGAGAGGCCACCCTACTATACCGTGGCAGCATGATGTGAGGCTTCACAGACGTTAAATGATGTGTCTGTCGACTGCAACGAGAGAGTAGAGAACCTCACATGCGAGGCGGTCCTCCGGCCACGTACTCAGGCAAGTTTGTGGGAGATCGGCACGACCATGTCGGCCCGCGATCGGCCGACATGGTCATCAGTGCGGAATCAGCGATTCACGACTTTTCGAACCATTCCTCCATATGGGGCGGTGTTTTGGCTGGTGCTTGCGCCTTGATCGTCCTTTTCACCAGCGGAGGCGATCGGCTCAGGCGACTGGGTGACGACGATCTCGACCCGTCGATTCTTGCTCCGACCTTCTTCCGTGTCGTTGGTTGCGATGGGGCGGGAGTCCGCATACCCGACGGTCCTGACTCGGTCGGCACCTACCCCACCCTTGATCAGAGCCTTGCCAGCATGTTCGGCCCGCGCCCGAGAGAGCTCAGTGTTATCTTTATAGGGTCGCCGAGTATCGTACTTGACCGGTGTGCTGTCGGTATGTCCGGCAACTTCAACGCTTTGAGGACGAAATTTACGCAAGGCCACGCCGATTCGCTTGACCAAGGAGGTTCCCGCCGGTGTCATGGTGGCTCGCCCTTTGGGGAACAGTTCACCCGACGACAACGCAAGGGTTAACTTGTCTCCGCGCTGATCCAACACCACGCTGCCCCGTTTGAGCTCATCCTGGAGCGCGGTCATCAACTTCTCGTTGACCTTGGTGAGGTCGATCGTGGCTCGTGCCGTCGTGACGGCTTGCCGAGGAACCGCATTCTTGTTGGAGGGATCCTGCTTGGCCAGCTTCGGTAAGCTCTTACCCAGGCTCGCGAGCAAGCGCTTCGCCTGTGTCAGCTGAGCGTCTCGAGCGGCGATTTCCCTATCCAGGTTGGACTTGGCCAGCTGGTATTCTTGCTCTTTCGCCACCAGTTGCAGGTCAAGGTCCGCAATGCGTTGCATCGCTTCGTCGAGCTGGTCATTGCTGATGACAAATTGTCGCTCGATGTCGTTGACTTGCTGTTTGGCCAGCTCCAGTCTGCTCTTTGTCCGGTTCAGCTCCTGCGACATTTCCTGGTGGGTGTCTCGTTGAGTGCAGAGCCCCGCGAGTTCCTGCTCCTTTTGGTTCAGCTGCGCTTCCAACGTTTCCGCGCGGGTCTTCTCGACGTTCAACTGATTCGCTGCCGCTGCCGTTTTCTCTCGCAGGAGGGCCAACTCCTTCTCTTTGGTGGTGAGCTGCTCTAAGAGTTGCTCCAACCGCATTGTCTCTTTGTCTGCCTCGGAAAGTTGGCTCTGAGGAGCGTCTACAGTAATAGAAGTAATAGGAGTAATCGGGGCGGTTGAAGCAGCAGGAGAGGTATCGTCGCTGTCGATTTTATGGACATACGAGCCCCCCTCGTTGTCTTGTTGAGCGTGCCGAACATCCGCCGGTCTCAGGAACCCGACGAGCATGGCCATGGGGGAACTTTGACCATTGTCTGATCGCATGGCGGTCGGCTGGTTCTCGGCAATAGACTGAGTGGCGGCAGCCAGACTCACTTCCTGTCCACTCACCGTGACGGTGAAGAGAAAGGCGAAGGCGATTAGCTTTGTAATCATGTCTCACCTCACTGCTAAATAAAGATGATAAGTGGCGGCAACTCTACAGTAGGTTCAAAAGATTCGAAATTTTGAAAGTCCAATGCTTGGGAAACACCCCTCCTCTCGACACGGTAAAACGTCCGCAACGAAAGAGAAGAAAGCGATCCGACCAAAACTCTGGAACTATGACTGCTACGCTTTCTTGAAATTTGGGTGGTACTAGAATGTCCTGCTATGTCCTATACGCCGTCTCGTGCCACTTTGCAACTGGGGATTTTTGTTCGCGTCGATTTCAGCCCGCGGTCCAAGCGGTGCCGGAGAATGGGTTGATACGGGCGGGGACGTGACAGGGGTCACTACGCAAACGTAATGGTACGTACCAGGGGAGACTACACCACATCTAGTGGATTGGATATGAAGGAGTGAAAAAAGTCTCCTAGCGGGCCTACGGTCTTCGGGACGAAGAGTACCTTCGCCTCACGATCCTCGCTTGCATGTTGCCGGAGAGCTCACATGATCACAATCGACCCACTCGATTACGCGATGACTCAATTTCTTTTCTAGCCCTCCGAAACACCGCGTGAAACATCGAGCGAGTCAATTTCCCGGTAAACGTGTTTTGTTGGCTGGGGTGATAGGAACCCAGCAGTGTCACGCCCCAGGATAAGCGATAGACGACACCATGTCCAAATTTGGGGACCGGCGCCGGCATAGCACGCCCCTGGGTCCGACAGATCTTGAGGTAATGATCGAAGGCGATCTTTCCCAGAGCAATCACCACGCGGTGATTCTTTAGGAGACACACCTCCTCCTGCAAGAATCGACCGCAGCGTAGAAACTCCTCCGGTGCTGGTTTATTCCCCGGCGGTGCACACCGCACAGTTGCCCCAATGTAACAATCCGTCAACGATAAACCGTCGTCTGTGTGTTGCGAAGCAGCCTGGTTGGCGAAACCATACCGATACAGCGCGTCATACAGCCAATCCCCGCTCCGATCACCGGTGAAAATGCGGCCCGTCCGGTTCCCACCGTGTGCCGCAGGAGCGAGCCCAAGAACATAGAGCCGAGCCTGGTGATCTCCGAAGCCGGGAACCGGCCGCCCCCAGTAGGTCCAATCACGATATTGTTTCCGTTTCTGCCGTGCAATCGCCTGTCGATAGACGACCAACCGGGGACAGGCCGTGCATTCGGTGATAGCCTTGTTCAGAACTGTCAGGGCACTCATAGCGGCGACAGTGTAACACGAGCAGGAACCCTATTCTGCTTGCCGGTGATGGAGTCAGCTGTTAGCATGATTTCGCCTTTGGTGACGGCTTGTATTTGGACACAATAGAGGGGTTCGAGAATGATCATCCGTTCTGTGCAGTCTTTGTTTTCTATGGTCGGAATCGGTCTTTTTATCCTGTCACTGTGCTCCTCAGCCCTGGCCACGTCGGAAACAACGGACAATGACGGCCAAAAATCAGAGGCGGAGAAAGACTTACTCATACCGGACCTCCTGGATTCGCAGCCCGAACCGGAAGACCGTCTGGTCATTTTGCCGGAAATCAAACGCGAGGGAGAGCGGTTCTTTCTGAGTTCATTCAAGTTGCCTGACAAGATTACCTTTGCGGGAGTGCCGGTTCCTCTGGATAATTGGCAAGTGAGAGAACGAGTCGAATACGAGTTCTATCAATTTTTAGAAGATCAAGGCGAAAGCATCGTCCTCGCCAAACGGACCGGCCGTTGTTTCCCGCCCGCCGAAAAGCAGCTGGCCGATGCCGGTTTACCGGATGATCTCAAGTATATGTTGCTGGTCGAGAGCAAGTGCATTTCAGCCGCCTACTCGAGAGCCAAGGCGTCCGGTCCATGGCAATTCATCCCCTCCACCGGGCGCCGGTATCGACTGAAGAGCGACGCCGTCCGAGATGAACGTCGAAATCTCGAAATGTCCACCGAAGCGGCAGTGAAGTACCTCAAGTACCTCAAAGATTTTCAGGACAACGATTGGTTCTTGGCCATGGCCTCCTACAACGCCGGTGAGGAACGAATCCGCAAGCTGCTCAAGGAGCAAAAAATAGCCGACTATTGGAAGATGCATGGCCCACGCGAGACCCTGCGGTATGTCCCTCGTATCATCGCCGCGAAGGAAATCTACTCCCAGCCGGAGAAGTATCTCGGGCTGACCAAAAAGGATCTCTACATGCCGCTGGAGACTGAAACCGTCACGGTGAATGTTAAGGAGTCCCATCGCGCGATGACCTCGATCGCCGAAGAATTCGGCACGTACCTTCTCGAGCTCAAGATGCTGAATCCTGAGTTTAAGAAAGATGTGCTCCCTCATGGCACCTATCAAATCCGTGTGCCCAGGCAGACCTGTCCTAGCCGCTGTTTCAAGCAAGAAAAGATGCCATAGGGTCATGCGGCTTCGCCTCCCCGCTTCTTCTGCGCGGTCGCTCCTTCGAAAGCTGATAACCGCAGGTCTGGATGCTTCTGACCCGTATCAGGCCTTACTTACCAGCGTCTCACTCAATAGACATTCCTTGCTTGTGGGACGTCGCGCCTATGATCTCTCCCATATCGGCCGTATTATCGCGGTCGGCGCCGGCAAGGCGTCGGCAAGGATGGCACAGGCTTTAGAGACAGCCTTAGGGACAAGGTTGGAAGATGGACTCGTCATCGTCAAGACAGGCCACACACTCGCCACCAAGCGGATCACCGTGGTCGAAGCCGGTCATCCGATTCCAGATCGTGCGGGCCTTCTCGCAACTCGACGGCTTCTACGTCTGACACAACATCTGACACCTCGAGATCTGCTGATCGTTCTCTTGTCCGGAGGTGCGTCGAGCCTGCTCCCGGCTCCAGTCCCCGGTGTAACGCTAACCGACAAGCAACGCACGACGCGCCTGCTGCTCCGCAGCGGGGCAACAATCAATGAGATCAATGTCGTGAGGAAACATTTGTCACTGGTCAAAGGTGGCGGGTTGGCCCTGTCCACTAGGGCGAAGGTTGTTACGCTCTTACTTTCAGACGTCATCGGCGATGATCTCGGTTCCATAGGCTCGGGGCCGACAGCAGGCGATCCTTCGACATTTGCAGACGCAGTGGACGTGCTGCAACGGTATGGATGCTGGCATGCCGTGCCTGCTGCCGTACGCAACTACTTGTGCCAAGGCCGAAAAGGAGCTGCGCCGGAGACCTTGAAGCCCGGTTCACGACGGCTGCGCTCCGTGCAGCATCACATCATCGGCAACAACCGGATGATGCTGGAAGCGGTCGCGCGGACCGCACAACGGGCAGGCCTTCACACCAAAGTCGTCTCGCACCCTATCATGGGAGAAGCGCGCGCAGCAGCGAAGCAGTTGATGGACCTCACCAAGAAGATTACGGAGGGACAGAGTAACTTGAAGCGCCCCTATTGCGTGGTGGCCGGAGGTGAGACCACGGTGACGGTCACGGGCCATGGAAAGGGTGGGCGTGCTCAGGAATTCGCCGCTTCAGCGGCATTCGAGATCGCCGGCCTTCCCAACACATGGGTCGTGGCACTGGGCACCGACGGAACCGACGGACCCACCGACGCAGCCGGAGCAATTGTCAGTGGAAGCACCGTCGCGCGAACGAAGAAACTCGGCATTGATCTCTGGTCATCCTTAAATAGGCATAATACCTACCCTGCCTTGAAAGCTCTTGGGTGTCACATCCATACCGGTCCTACAGGGACGAATGTCAACGACCTTTACCTCGTCCTCCTGCTCTAGCTACTATGCCGACTTATGGCTGGTCCCTATATCCTTCCGCTGGCTCAGTGTATCGATGTTGATCTCACGGGAGGAAAGGCCATCGGGCTCGCTCAGCTCATCACGGCCGGCTTCTCTGTGCCCCAAGGGTTCTGCATCACGACCGAGGCGTACATACAGTGTCTGCAAGAGTCAGGATTTATTGAACATGACGAGTGGCGGAAGGTCTGCGCCTTATCTGGAAGCGAACGAGCCTCTGCATTGGCCGACTGCCGGACTCGCATCAGACAGGTAGAGACTTCCCAACTTGCCGTTCAATGGCGGAGGACACTCCAAACTCTCAGTGGACCACTGAGCGAACACTGGGCCGTCCGATCATCAGCCACCAATGAGGATACGGCTCAAGCCAGTTACGCAGGGTTCTATCGCACTCACCTGGGCGTGGTTCTGTCGGACATTGATGCTGCAGTGAAGGACCTCTGGGCTTCACTGTGGGAAGAACGGGTGGTGAGCTACACAGCTCGTCGGAACTACCAGACCGCTCCAAGGATGGCTGTGGTGATCCAACCGATGATCGACGCTCAATCGGCGGGAGTGGCCTATTCAATACATCCTGTGACCGGACGGTCGAATCAGGTGACGATCAATGCCGTACCTGGCCTCGCAGCATCGCTGGTCGATGGCACGGTCAAGCCGGACCAGTATGTCGTGGAGGTCACTCATGAAAAGCAGCCGATTTTGGTCCGTAAGCGCATCCTTGCGCATCACTCCCAACGACTGGTCGTTTCCAAGGATGGGCTGCAGGTCGAACGGTTCGGCGACGCGGCTCACATCCAACCATCGCTCACCGATACACAGCTCTTTTCCCTCGCACAGACGACCAAACAGGTGGAACAGGCCTTCGGTCACCCCATCGATCTCGAATGGGCCTTCGATGCCGGACAACTGTGGCTCGTACAGGCCAGGCCGATTACGGCGGTCCGCTCTTCCTCCAATCTCACGAACGACGACTGCGAATGGTCGCGAACGAATTTCAAAGAAACGATGCCTGAACTGCCGAGCCTGTTGAGTCTCTCGTTTCTTGAGCGGTTCATGGACCGCCACATCATCTCTCATTATCGAAGATTGGGATGCCATATTCCCGATGGACTTACATCGGTCCGGGTACTGAGAGGACGTCCTTATCTGAACGCGACCCTGTTCCATATCTTGGTGGCCCAACTAGGCGGAAACCCATCGTTGAACGCCGAACAGATGGGCGGCGAACCTTTGCGAACCATCCCGAAGGTACAGCCGATCAACGGAACGGCGCTCGCTCGGGCCGGCTGGATGATGTGGATGGAGATGCGGCGGGTTGAGCGTTCCGGTCCACGATTGTTCCGGGAAATGAAGGATCTGGCTACGACTTATCGCCGTGAGCACATTCTGCACCTGTCGGTGGAAGAACTCGTGCGCGAGATCGACAAGTTCGGCCCCTGGTTAGAGGGCCGCGACGTCACGTTCGGCATTGTCGGCGGCGTCGGCCAATGCCTGCAGATTTTCAGCCAACTCCTGCCTCGGTGGCTCGGACCAGACTGGAGGAGTTTGCTGAACGCCGCCCTCCAAGGACAAGGGACCGTCATCAGTGCACGACAGATTCTCCGCCTCGCTGAGCTGACGGACATCGCCCGAGACGAACCGGCGACCGGCGCATTTCTCACATCGGAACCGTGGGAACCTGCACCGTTTCGCGCGGCTCTCGCCGACACGAAATTCCTACGGGCCTTCGACAGGTACTTGGAAGACTATGGGCACCGTACAGTCGGTGAATCGGACCTCATGTCCCCGCGTCTTGCCGATAGCCCTGAATCAATTCTGGCTATCGTGCGTATTCAACTCATCTCCGGCTCTCCTTCACAGAAGAGCATCCTCTTGCGTCAGGGCAACGCCAGAACCGCTGCGCTTACTCAAATCAAACGACGCATCGGCCTGCGCTACCATAGGTGGATCATCTTTATGTGGTACTACCGAAGGCTCTGTCGCTTCTTCTCGCTGCGTGAAGCCAATCGACACCACTTGATGTATTACTCGGCGGCCCTCCGCAGCCTCTTGATGCGCCTCGGTGAACTTCTGGTCGAGCAGGGTCGGCTTCACCAGGTTGACGACATCTTTTTTCTGCCGACCGACGACCGAGCTGACCTGCTGGCCGGAAGTACGCGAGACTGGAAGGCCGTGATCAAAGACCGGAGAGCCGAGCGAGAGCGCGACGCAGCAGTCGAGGTACCTGACACGATCCACGACTGGGAAACTGCGAGCGAGCAGACGATGACCTCTAACCAAGCTGAAGGAAGCGGTACCTTGTCGGGCATGCCGATCAGCGTCGGAACCGTGACAGGTCCGGTTCGAGTCATTCGCTCAGTGGCGGATTGGGGCAAGGTGATATTTGGAGAAATTCTGGTGGTCCCTACCATCGACCCTGGATTGGCTCCTCTTTTCGGTCTTGCCGGAGGCTTGATCGCGGAAATGGGCGGCACATTGTCTCATGGAGCCATTATCGCTCGCGAATACGGACTGCCGACCATCGCCAACGTTGAAGGAGCCACGGCACGGCTTGCTGACGGGCAGCGCATCACGATTGACGCCGGGTCAGGGACCATTTGTATCGAGCCGTCTCCACAACAGGAAGACAGATAGAGCTGATCGATCGGGGCCTTCTGCTTCCTTGACCTTTCTCAATCCATTGCGTACTCTCCAGAAAATTATCGCGCTTTAACGCTATATATAGGAGTTTGTGCTTCGATACTTGTGAGATGGGTCGAGCATGCCTGACACAATTATTCTTGTTATGAGCTTCGGGGGAGGACTAATCCTGGGCGGCCTGCTGGTCGGACTCTGGATCACAAGTCGCTTGCGGACTCAGGCTCAACGAGCCGAGGCAACGGTGGACGAACTGCGGAAGCAACTCGAACGAGAACGAGATGCCCTCGTGTCTCTTCGTCAAGAATTGTCTGTGGTTCAACAAGCCCGCATCACTGCGGTAACCCGCATGGAAGACACTGCACGGCAACTCACGGAGCAGAAAAACCTACTCGACCATACACGTGAAGAATTTATCGGATCGTTCCAAGCCCTCTCGGGCGAGGCATTGAAGCAAAATAACGAAGCGTTCTTGAAGCTCGCCTCCGTGTCGTTCGAAACCCTGCATGTCAAAGCGGACCGTGACTTGGTGCAGCGGCAGCAGGCGATCGATGCCTTGGTACGCCCGCTCCAGGAATCGCTGCAACGCTATGCTGAGCAAGTAGGTTTGCTCGAACAATCTCGCCAGTCGGCCTATGGTGGATTGGATCAGCATCTACGATCGTTAGCGGAATCGCAACACCGACTGCAGCAGGAGACGGGGAATCTGGTCAAAGCCTTGCGGGCTCCGACCGTACGGGGCCAATGGGGCGAATTGACGTTGAAGCGAGTGGCTGAACTCGCGGGTATGGTGGACCATTGCGATTTCGTCGAACAGCCCTCTGTGACCGGCGACGATGGACGTTTCCGCCCAGATATGGTCGTCCAGTTGCCCGGAGAGCGCCAAATTATCGTGGACGCGAAGACCGCGCTCTCGGCCTACCTCGATGCCCATGAAGCCCAAAACGAGACCCAACAAGCGGAAGCGTTGCGTCGCCATGCTGCTCAGGTCAAATGTCGCATGGACGAACTGTCTCTGAAAGCGTACTGGACTCAGTTCGACCGTGCGCCGGAGTTTGTCGTGTTGTTTCTCCCAGGGGAGCAATTCCTCGGAGCAGCGCTGGATCAGAATCCCCGTCTGATTGAAGAGGGGTTTGCAAACGGGATCGTGTTGGCGACCCCGGCGACGCTCATTGCGTTGCTCCGAGCGGTCGCTTACGGCTGGCGCCAAGAACGCATGACCGCCCATGCGGAGGAAGCAGGTCGGTTGGGCAAAGAACTGTACGAACGCATGGCTGTGCTGGCGGAACATATGAACGAGGTGGGACAGGCCCTCGGCAAAAGCGTGTCTGCTTACAACCGCGCCGTCGGTTCTCTTGAGACACGCATTCTCCCAGCAGCACGGCGCTTCAAAGAATTGGGGGTATCATCCGATCGCAACATCCCGGTGTTGGGGCCGACGGAAGTTGTTCCACGCAAGACCTTGCCGTTTGAGATCGAATGAAGGAGCAGGCATGACAGACGAACAAGCCATGGTCGAAGCATTTCATAGCAAGTTCGAGATTTTGGTACAGACTGCGCCGACGGATTTGAATGAGGAAACGAAACACCTTCGTGTCCGCCTGATTCAGGAAGAGTTCGATGAGTTGAAGGAAGCGATGGCCGCAGGAAATCTCGCCGCGGTGGCTAAAGAAATGGCGGACCTCCTGTATGTGACCTATGGAACTGCGGTGTCCTACGGGATCGATATGGAACCGGTGTTCCAGGAAGTGCATCGGTCGAATCTGAGCAAAGTTGGTGGCTACAAGCGGGCCGATGGGAAATGGGTGAAGCCGCCGACGTACTCGCCGGCTGATATCGAATCGATTATAGAGGTACAGCGGGAGCAACTGTTTGCGGAGCGGCTACCTGTGGATGATGCCGCCGTCGGTATGCCTCGGAGTTCATGAGAGACCCATACTGCCCAAGTTGCGGAACACTCTTCGTCCGAGTCGTCTATGGCGAGGGAACCATGGAGCGACTCTTGAATCGCTTCAGGATATTTTCATTCCGGTGCCAACTCTGCACCACACGCTTCCGTGCCTATCGGAATCAGCTCCCAGGCCGGACTTCAGCCGCGGATCGCCGGCAATACAAACGGTTGCCGGTGTCGTTCCGGGCCAACGTTCTCGCAGAGAGTGCCGTACGAAATGACCACCGTGTGACGGATATCTCCATGGGGGGTTGCACGCTCGAGACGACGAAGACCTTGCCTCAAGGGACCTGTATCGGACTAGTCATCAAACCGGCTTCAGACGAAGAACCGATTAAGATTGGGACAGCCATGGTCTGTTCTTCACGGCCGGAATCGATGGGCATCCGGTTCCTCGAAATGGTGGCGGATGACAAGAACCGCCTCAGTCAGGTGATCCTCAGCTTGCTGGTAGGACAAAGCCTCCACTCGAATCTCCTCTCTTGATGGCACCTCACCGCATTAGGAGGACCGCCGTGGCGGGGTAGTCAGAAGATTATCGATGAGCCGAACAGATCCTATCCGCACCGCGCCAAGCAGCACAACTCGCGACCGCACAGCGGAAAGCGGTTCCAAGGTATACGGATCGCAGACTGCCAGATAGTCGATCGTGAGAGCCGGTTCTTTCTTGACGATCTGAACCATCGCTGAATGGACTGCTTCGGCGTCGGTGATACCGCTTCGGATCGCCTCGGCTCCTGCTTGCAGGCCCTTGTACAACGTGACGGCACGAATTCGGTCATCAGGTGACAGGTAGATATTGCGTGAACTCATCGCCAGTCCGTCCGCTTCACGCACGGTAGGATGGACAACAATCTCCACACCGAGATTCAGATCCTTCACCAGCTGTCGGACGAGTGCCGATTGTTGAAAATCTTTCTGCCCAAAGATCGCAATTTTAGGACGGACGATTCCGAAAAGCTTGGTCACGACGGTCGCAACGCCGGAAAAATGATGAGGACGCACCTCTCCTTCCCACCGGTGTGCAATCGTCGGAAGTGTCACCATGGTTTGAAATCCTTTCGGATACATCGCCTCTACGGTCGGCTCAAAACAGATATCTACGCCTTCTTTTCGGCATAGCGCTCGATCCTGAGAGATAGGGCGTGGGTACTTGGCCAGATCTTCCTGAGGCCCGAACTGCGTGGGGTTCACAAAGATACTGACGACGAGCGCGTCGCATCGCAACCGCGCCGCCCGTATCAGCGCCCGATGGCCCTCATGGAGCGCCCCCATTGTCGGAACCAACCCAATCTTCACGCCTTCGCGAGCAAGTCCCTCGCTCCAAGCTGCCATGGCTAGGGGGGAGCGAACGATCTTCATGAGCCAGGTTGAGAACTGCAGGCCGGACGTGAACCGTATCTCGTTGAAGGCTGGGGGAAGAGGAGACGTACTTGAGACTGGTCCTGGACTTCCGTCAACAACTGCGCGACAGACTGTTTGAGTGTCGGATGCACCCACAGCGGATCGAGCTCATTCATCGGCAGGAGGACAAATCGTCGCTGGTGAAGACGAGGATGCGGAATGGTCAACCCTGGTTCTTTGATCACATGCTCGCCATAAAAGAGGATGTCCAGGTCGATCGTGCGAGGACCGGAGCGGTCGTCATCATCCCGCCCAAGAGAGCGTTCGATTTCCTGGAGAGTCGATAAGAGACTGCGTGGCGTGATGTCCGTTTCAAGCTGCATTACTCCATTAAGGAACCATCCCTCCCCCGGATCGGTCCGGTCACGGACTGGTTCTGTTTCATACAATAACGAGACGCCTTTCAGCCTGGAATGCGGCATGAGACTCAGCAACGTTACTGCCCGATCGCAAAAATCGATTCGATCGCCGACATTCGACCCGAATCCAATGAAGGTGGTCTCCATAGCCAGTTAGGCGTGAGGGGTAAGGAGTGAGGGGAAAGCTCCTTCTATTTCTGCCTAACCCCTTACCCTTCACCCCTTACTGTTTAAAATCCCGTCATTTTGATCCGCTCAACCGCTTCCGCCAACCGCTCCTTGGACGTGCACAGGGTCATACGGATGTAGCCCTCTCCCGGCGCGCCGAATCCATTCCCGGGAGTCGTCACGATACCGGCCTTTTCTAAGAGATGAGCAGTGAAGGAGGTTGAGGTATAGCCCTTCGGTACCGTCACCCACACGTAGAACGCGGCTGGAGGAGGATCGACTTCTAAGCCGAGATTCTTGAGACCGGGAATAAGGGTGTCTCGACGATCCTGGTAAGTCTTTCTCAAGCTGTCTGTCACCGAGTCGTCCAGGCCCAGAGCCGTAATACCGGCCTCCTGAACCGCCTCAAAACAACCGGAATCCAGGTTGCTTTTCACCTTGCCGAGGCCGGCCAAGACATCCTTGTGGCCGACTGCGAAGCCGATGCGCCAGCCGGTCATGTTGTAGGTCTTGGAAAGCGAATGGAACTCAACCCCGACGTCCTTTGCGCCGTCGACTTCCATGAAACTCGCCGGGCGGCGCCCGTCATAATACACCTCTGAATAGGCGGCATCGTGACACACGATCACCTGATTCTGCTGCGCAAATTCCACCACGCGTTTGAAATAGTCCTTCGTCATGATCACAGAGGTGGGATTGTTTGGAGAATTGAGCCACATCAGCTTGGCCTTCTTGGCCACCTCTTTCGGGATCGCGCTGAGGTCAGGCAAGAAACCGTTGGCTTTCGTCAGCGGCATAATATGAGACGTACCGCCGGAAAAACCGGTGCCGACGGGATATACCGGGTAGCCGGGGCTCGGAACTAGGACGACATCCCCAGGATCGACAAAGGCAAGATGAATATGCCCAATCCCCTCCTTCGAACCGATCAGCGTGAGGACTTCGTTCGCTGGATCAAGCGTCACGTTGAATCGGCGTTTGTACCAACCAGCCACGGCCTTCCTGAAAGACAACATGCCTTCATAGGAGGGATATTGGTGATGCTTCGGGTCCTTGGCCGCGTTCGCCAAACTCTCGATGATCGGCATCGGCGTCGGCAGATCGGGATCGCCGATGCCGAGATTGATGATATCGACCCCACGTGCGATGGCCTCTTGCTTCATTTTGTCGATCGCAGCAAACAAATAGGGAGGCAGTGTCTTAATGCGTGTGGCAACTTCGATCGGGAAACCGGACATTCCTTTGTCTCCTTTCGAGATAAGTTCACATGTTGGAAAGTGACAAGGTTAGAAAGCGCAGAGAGAGACTTTCCAACTTTTCCGCTTTCACACTGGAAGCGATAGGGTACTTCAGCACAGAGTCGGCAATCAACGTGCAGAAGGAAGAAGTGTCAAGCCCAAATAGAAATGTCCGCTTTCTCCCAAAGTAGAAATGTCCGGTTTATGTTCCGGCCGCCGCCGGGTGGTGTCCTCGTTCCTGCCGCCATCGCTTGCGCCATGGATGATCCGCCGGCGGTTTGATCGGGCGCTGCGATCGGGACACCGCCGTGACCGCTGCCGCCGACACAGGTCGCGCCGCGATCGCGTGAAAGGCGAGCGCCCGTCCGTGGTGCGTGAGCCGCATCGTCCCATCCACATGTTCTTCGACCACCACACGAGTGGCGCGGAGATTGTCGTGAACCTGATAGAGCCGCCCTTCATGAGCAATGGTGAAGTCCTTCCGCAGACACCGGGATGTCTTGATACACAGGCTTCGCTCCAGCACCTGGGCCGTCGGCTTCGGCCGATGCAGATTGACTGCGTGCGCCGGCCGCACCGCGAACCGGCGGTTGTAGACCGGCAGATAGCCCTCCAGGAATCGGTTCGCCGCCTCGAAGGTCCCAATCCGTGCGAGGCGCAACTCCTTGACCAGTCGATCCTGGAACGTCTTAAACAGCCGCTCCACCCGCCCCTTGGCCTGTGGGGAGTGCGCCGCGATCAGCTCAACCCCCAGCTCATCCAGTGCCCGTCCGAACTGACTCTGGGGTGCCTCCCCGGCCAGCTGCTCCGCCACCGTGGGCTCAGCTGGCGACTGGTAGGTCGTATGCTTGTCCGCATAGATGGCCAGCGGAATCCCCTGGTGCCGAATGTAGCGCTGGAAGCTGTCCATCGCCGGGATCGTGCCCTCGTACTCATAGAACCGAGCAAAGACGCGACTGCTCGCATCGTCGATGTAGGCCATCAGGACACCCCACGGGCCGCGCCCCTCCAACCAATCATGATGGGACCCATCCAGTTGCACCAGTTCCCCGACATGCGCCTTGCGCGCACGCCACGCGCGATGCGGTCGCTTCCGGCGTGCGAAATGATCAATCCCCCGCTCCCGCAACCAGCGCCGCAGAGTCTCGTCGCTGACCTCGAGTCGGTGCCGCTCCGTCAACTTCTCCGCCGCCAACGTCGGCCCAAAGTCTCCATAGCGTGTCTCATACAGCCGCAGCATCTTCGCCTTGACCGGCTCCGCGATGCGCCGATTCGACGGCTTCCCCCGTCCCCGATGGACACGTCCCTGGTCGCCCTCCTCCTTTACCCGCCCAAGAAGGCGCCGGATCTGACGCTCCGTCAGCCGCAACATGGTGCCCGCCTCCTGTTGTGTGATCCGCTTGTCCCGCACCTGGCGAATCACATGGATCCGCCGCAACTCCTTGGCACTCATCATCACCCTGTCCTCTCCCTGACCTGGGTTGTCAATAGTGGACGCCATGAATTGCCGCCTCACGCCGCCAGCTGTTGACGAGCCCACTGCTGGGCAAACACCGCGGGCGAGCAATTTCCCAGCCTGGAATGCCGACGCTGACGGTTATAGAAGAGCTCGATGTACTCCGTGATCTCTCGCCGAGCCTGCTCCCGTGTTTCATACCGCCGGTGGTGCACCAGCTCATTCTTGAGCGTTCCCCAGAAACTCTCCATCGGCGCGTTATCATAGCAGTTGCCCTTCCGACTCATAGACGGGGTCAGGCCGAACTGCCGCAATTGCGCTTGATAGTCCTGGGCACAATATTGAGAGCCGCGATCAGAATGATGAATGAGCCCCGGGGCCGGGCGCTTGGTGTCGAGAGCGTTCCTGAGCGCCCCCTGCACCAAGTCCGTCGTCATCCGCGCCCCCATCGCATGCCCAACCACCTCACATGTATACAGATCTTTGATCCCCGCCAGATACAACCACCCTTCTGCGGTGGGGATATACGTGATGTCGGTGACCCAGGTCTCGTTCGGGCGCGTGGCGACAAACGTTTGGGCCAAGACATTCTCCGCCACCGGCAGCGAGTGCTTTGAATCCGTCGTGGTCGTGAACCAGCGCACCTGTTTGCAACGTAGTCTCAGTTTCTTGCGTAGCCGTTTGATGCGTCCGACCCCAGCGGGGAACCCATCCTCACGCAATTCCGCTTGGAGACGTTCCGGCCCATAGGTCTGCCGGGTGCGCACATGCGCGGCCTGGATCGCCACTTCTAGGCGCGCGTTCTCCTGAGCGCGCTTCGAGGGACGGCGCGTGCGCCAGGCATAGTACCCACTTCGGGACACCTCCAGCACCCGACACAACACACTCAGGGGATACTGGGGCCGCAGCGTCCTCATGAGCGCGTACCGGGCAGCTGCGCCTTGGCAAAGTACGCGGTGGCTTTTTTTAAGATGTCGCGCTCCATCCGCGCCTCGGCCAGGTCGCGCTTCAGCCGAGAGACCTCGGCCTCCAGCTCTGTCACGGGCCGTCGGCTCTCCCCCAGCGTCGCGAGCTGACCGCGCCGGGCTCGACACACCCAGTTCTCGAGCGTCTTGCCCGACATGGCCAGGCGTCTTGCTACCTCTGGAATCGTCAACTTCTGTTCCAGGACCAGCTGCACCGCTTGCTCACGGAACTCCTTCGTATACTGCTGTCGCGGAACTCGTTCCATCTCACACCTCCAGACCTCAGATCATAGGTTGAAGGCGTCCACTTTTTCGAGCCTAGCACACCCACCATCCCGTCCTCCTTTGAAGAACGGGCAGTCTATCAACGAAGAGGACATTTCTACTTTGGTGAAACCGGACATTATCATTTTGGGATTACACGTGCAGAAGGAAGAAGATGGCCGATCAACCGATCAGCCGTTTGATGGAGCTGCGGGAGCTGTGGCAGAGCTCCTAGTTTGACCTGCTGTGCCGTAAGACGAGCTTTCACCAAGTCCGGTGCACATTCGCGACAGAGTGAATCGATTCCGCCTTCCTCCATCTCCAAGTGGAAGAGCAGACCGTACGCACGATCTCCATAACGAAATGCCTGCAGCGGCACAATGTCGGAACCGGCCAAGGGCACACAGTCCTTCGGCAAATCGAAGATTTCACCGTGCCATTCAAAGACAGTGAAGGACTCAGGTCCAGCCCCAAACACAGGGTCCTGTTTCCCCACATCAGTAAGGCGAACAGGAGTCATGCCAATTTCCAATGCCTTGCCTGATCGTACCGTGGCCCCAAGGGCCTTCGCCATGAACTGACTCCCCAAACACACTCCGATCACCGGCGTACCGGCGAGCAATGCAGATCTGATGAAGGCGGTTTCCTCGGCAATCCACCTATCAGAATCGTTCACTGACATTGGTCCGCCCATCACGATCAACAAATCCCCAGCGTCATTAGGTAGGCCGTCCTTCGGGACAAGCGAATACTGGAGACCCACACCCCGCTTGGCGAGGGCCTTTACAAAAACCCCTGGACCTTCGAAGGGAACGTGTTGAAGACAGACGGCTTTGGGCATATTCGTCCGACTTGAAAGAGGTGAGCGAAAGTCACGACATGGACTCTCGCTGGGTCGATACTTACACTTTCTTTACCGAGGCAGCAAGATAAGAATCTCTCCGCAGGACTGATGAGACGCTCACCATATCGGCCCCCTTACTCAATCCATTCGCAGACCTCCAGTCGCTTAGAGCCGCAGAGACATCTCTCCTCCTCAGCGAGGGGTGTATCAGAACGGATACCCTCATGGATCTAAAGTGATACATGCCGAGTTGGTATACTTTGGTATACTGCGGCCCGTTAGTCACGATTTCGCTTATGCCTAACAAATCGGCGCTCAGTCCATTTTGGCAGTGTTCTTGCGCTGTCTAAGACACGAGCCTGCGAGTCACCGAACCAGCGTTGCCTTACGACCATAGGAGATACGCCATGGCACCCTTACTACCCTCAGAGCCTACGTCGTTCACGCTGGACAACATGGGACGGTTCCTCTGTAACACGCTGCAGGAAGCACGTGATAGCACTGCTCAGACGGTAGGAGGACGGCGGCGCGACTTCGACGTGATCGTCATCGGCGGCGGGACGTTCGGTGCCGTTATCGCTGAACATCTTTTCGTCACCGATGCGACGCACAGCCGTCGCATTCTCGTGTTGGAGGCTGGGCCCTTCGTGCTGCCCGAACATGTGCAGAACATGCCGTTTCTCGGCGGAGCCCCGGATCTGCGCGCTCCGTGGGTGAACCATCCAGCACTCAGTTACCCCGGCCTAATCTTCGCGATCGGTGGACGCTCGCTCACCTGGGGTGGCTGGTCGCCCGAATTGCTTGACGAAGAAATGGCCGCGTGGCCGCTGTCCACGCGTAATGCGTTGCGCCCTCCATCGCCCGATGAAGGTTACTTCGCCAAGGCGAGTCGGCAGATCGGTGTGAAAGAGACCAACGACTTCATCTACGGACCTCTCCATACCGCATTGCGAAAACAGCTTCATGCTGGACTCAAAACGGCGGGCAACGAGACCGGGTTCACCTTTGCCGACCTCCTCGATCACCCTGCGGTACGTTATCCCGATCCTGGGGAACCACCAATTAGTGCTGTACTGTTACGCAACTGGCTTGGGCTGCCTTCGACTGACACAACACCCCAAGCTCAACTGCTCGAATTGTTCAAACTCGAGGCGCCGCTTGCCGTTCAGTCCACAACCCTGCCCGGCTTTTTTCCGACCAACAAGTTCAGCGCCGTGCCAGGCCTGATCCGTGCTGAGCGACTCGCTGCCGCTCAAGCCGATGGAATCGGTCCGGTAGCCGACGCCCGCAAGCGGCTGATGATTGTGCCCAACTGCCACGTCCAGGAACTCATCACAGAAACCCAAGCGGATAACTGGGTGCTCGTTACGGGCGTGCGCGTCTGGCAAAACGGCGCATCGATAGACATCCCGCTTGCGCCCTCCCGCAACAACGGGCAGAGCGCCGTGGTAATCGCGCTGGGGACAGTGGAAACCACACGCGTGGCCATTACCACTTTCCGGCAATCGCTCGCCGGACGCGCTGCCCAGCGCATGGGTTCGAATCTCATTGCGCATCTTCGTTCGAATCTCACGATCCGTGTGCCGCGAGCGGCCATCGCTGCCAATCTTCCGCCGACCGTGATTCCGAGCCTGCAGACCTCTGCACTGCTTGTGAAAGGCAAGGCATCCAACGGCCGAACTTTTCATTTTCAGATCACCGCCAGCGGCTTGCAGAAACTTGGCACCGATTCGGAAGCCGAGCTGTTCAAGAAGATCCCGACCCTCGAACACCTGCAAGACATGCTGCGTGCAACCGACGACACTGTGGTCATCACCATCCGCGGCATCGGCGACATGACGGCGCGCAATCCAGACAGCTTCATCGATCTGTCGACGTTGGAACTTGATTTCGAGCGCCCGAAAGCAGTCGTTCACCTCGGCAACGCCAAGGCCGCGCCGCAGGACTTTCCCGGCAGCGCTCAGACCCAAAACGACCGGACGACGTGGGATGAGATGGACGCCGTTTCCGACAAGATTGCGCTCATCTTCGCTGGTAACGAACCATTCGACATCCTCGCAGGAGCGAACCTGACCATCCCTGTTCCCCTAGGGACACGCGCACAGCGCCTCGCCAAACTTGCCGCATTCAAAAACCGTCGCGATGATCTCGGCACGACTCACCACGATGCCGGTACCCTGCGCATGGGTGATACTGTGGCTGATGCTGTGACCAACGACTTCGGCCGCATTCACGACACAACGAACTGCTACATTGCGGGTCCCGCGCTCTTTCCGACCGTCGGCTCGCCGAACCCGATGCTCACAGGGGTGGCCCTCGCCCGCCGCACCGGAGACTTACTCAACAGTAGTGTGCTCGTGGGACCCGACCCTGTCACTAGTCCGCAGTCCGAGGCCGGTTTTCGTCCGCTCTTCGATGGCACGGCTGCGACGTTCAAGAACTGGCGCCTGGCCGGGCCGGCAGGCGGCGGCATGCTGCACGTGAACGGCGAGATGGTGAGCTACGGCGAGGGGGCATTGAGACTGTTTTTCTACGCCACTGAACTATTTGGCGATTTCACGCTGCGTGCGCAATTTCGAATTTTCGATCAGGCAAATCACAACAGCGGCATCTTCTTGCGCTTTCCACGCCCGACGCTCGACCTTAGTGATGCGCTCAAGTCGCGCACGGGGAACGAATTGTTTTTCGATCCAGGCAACCCAGCTTGGAAGCCCGTGATTGCTGGCTTCGAAGTCCAGATCGACGACAACGCGCGCGGTGATTCGAGTAAAGATTTCTACGGCATCCGGCCCGAACCGGACGGCAAGTTCAAGAATCGCACCGGCGCGATCTACAAGATTCAGGCAGGAGATCGCGTCTGGCACCTGAACTTCAACGAACCCGCAGTGCAGACCTATACCCCCGGCCCAGCGCTGGTGCCTGGAGTATGGTTCGAGTACGAGATCACGGTGCAGGGCGACGACTACACCGTGTTTTTAACGAACCTGCAAAGTGGTCAACGCATTCAGACCACCAGCTTTCACAATGCAGACTCTGATCGCGGCCGTTCACCTGGCTGCATCGGTATTCAGCCTTATTCGGGTAGTACGGTGGCATGGCGCCATATTCGCATCAAAACGCTGTAAGGGCAGTCGGAACGGGAGCAGGGACGGCAATCGAATACAAAGGGTACTCGCCAAATCAGACCATATTTCGGGGAGAAGGCGGGTCTGCGGACTGAGATCCACAACAATGAAGCTTCCCGCAGCAAGCTGCGGGGAGCTTCACTCAAGAACCGTACGGGTTGATCGTCGCTCGTTCTCGGTGAAATCATTCCCAATGGCTATCGCCAGAAGGTAGGTGCTTTATGCCATCGATGCTGCTTCCGCTCAGCGATCTCGGAGCAATCGAACACAATGGGACTGTCACGTTCGGACTCTGGCTCCCGTGGGTCTCGGCAGCCGACGGAAACGCGGTCACCGTTAAAATCATTCACGAGGAAGATCAGTTTCAGCAACATGTCCCGCCCAGCGAGTTTCCTATGACACACACGGTCCGGGCTCCCTACGGCGACTTCTGGTCCGTCACAGTGCCGATCGATGGTACGCCGCCTCCGACGACCGGCTCTGCTTGGGGTACGAGCGGTCGGTACCTCTATCGATATCAGATCAACAATCCGAAGGTAGGCCTCTTGGATTGGATTATCGATCCCTGTGCTCGTGAGTTCGGCCTGGGCAAGTTGTCCGCCTTCACACTCGGTTATCAGCCCTATAACTGGAGTGCCTCGGAAAGTACGTGGCGTGTGCCGGAGCTGGCAGATGTGGTCCTGTACGAGATCAACATCGCCGAATTCGGTGGAAGTCTCGATCATGCCGACAATCTTCTGGCTTATTTGGCCGATCTGGGTGTGAACGCCATCCAGGTAATGCCGTTGTCCAATGTGGCGATCTCGGTTGATTGGGGGTATCTGCCGATCGGGTACTTCGGCGTGGATGAACGATTTGGGAAGCGCTCAGATTTTCAGCAGTTCGTCGACAGGGCACATCAACAGGGCATCGCCGTCATTGTCGATATGGTGTACGGACACACCGGCGTCGATTTTCCCTATTACGACGCCTACACCCGCCTCCGATACCATGAGAATCCCTTTATGGGACCCTTTGCTAAGGACTATTTCAGTAACTTTGGCAAGAGCACCGACTTCAACCGGCAATTCACGCGGGATTATTTCTTCAGCGTCAATCACCATTGGCTGGAGGTCTATCACATCGACGGCATTCGCTACGATTGTGTGCCGAATTATTGGGACGGCCCGTTAGGTGTCGGCTATGCGAACCTCGTCTTCGACACCTATCAACTCACTAAGAACAAGATTGCACTCCATCAGCCCTATTGGGATCGTTTTTCATCAGGATCCAGCGCTCCCATGCGGTTGATTCAATGCGCCGAGCAGCTCGAAGGGCCGGAGGAGATCCTCCGCTCGACCTATTCCAACGGTACTTGGCAAAATCGCACGTACGATGCCGCAAAAGCCGTGGCCCGTGGCGATCGCGGAAAGTTGTCCGACTACGGACTCTCCCTCGGCCTCTTCGGCTACACAGAAGAAGAAAACAGCAATGGCGATATCATTCCCAAGACGGCGCTGCAGTATATTGAAAACCACGATCACGAACGGTTTCTGTGTAACTTTGGCCTCGTCAATCCGGATGAGGCCGGCAACCCATTGTTCCTGGAGGGTGACCGCCGCCGCTGGTATCTACTTCAGCCCTATCTGATTACGACGCTGATGAGTAAAGGTATTCCCATGCTGTGGCAGGGGGAAGAGTTCGGAGAGAATTACTTTTTGCCGGACTATGGATCCGGACGTGTCGGATTGCTGAGACCGTTGCGTTGGGACTATTTCTACGATGAGGCGGGACGCTCACTCGTCACGCTGGTCCGGAAGCTCCTCCGGATCCGGCGGCAACGGCCGCAGCTTCGCCGTGGCTCGTATTTCTTCTTTAATCACTGGGACCGATACCTGTCGCGAGGTGTCCTGTGCTTCGCACGATCTCTCGGCACGCAATACACACTCGTGACCGTGAACACCAGCGACAGCGACCAGATGGTGCCGTTTTGGTTTCCGGTCGGTGGCGACTACGTGGAGGAGCTCCATGGCGACAGTTTGAACCTGCACAATATCGTTCCACTTCAGGAAACGATGCTCACGATCCCGTCGAACTATGGGCGGATCTGGACGGTACAGTAGCAACTGCGCCATCGTGTGACAATCGCCTCACCTCGTGCACGGGCCCAAAGTGATCCCAGCTATCACACCGCTTTTCATAAATGTGCGAGAGATGCCAGTGAGATAGTGGTGGGCCATTCTGAAAGTGACGAATGGATCCGCCGGCTACACCAGGCCTCAGAACCCTTGTGCAACTTGTCGTGGCTTCCCTTTTCTATTCCCTCTCCCTTAAAGTAGACGCCCAATATGTTAACACCTACTACGACACAGTCGTTGATTCTCGGGATCGATCGTATCCTGATCCATACACAGGACGTGGAGCGCGTCTTCGCACGATTTCGTTACGAGTTCGGCCTGCCGGTCGTGTGGCCGATCACCGACTGTGGCCTGCTCCTGTCGGGTGGCTTGCACGTGGGCAACATGAATATTGAAATTGGTCGGTTTGCAGGATGTGGACTTCCCGGCACCTGGTTCTATGGGCTCGGCCTTGCCCAGTCGCAGCCGACATGGGAGATGGTGAACGGATTAGTGTCTCGAAAAGTGTCGCACGCGCCCCCTGTGACATTGCACTACGAAGAGCCGGTTGCAACCAGGTCCACACTCACCTTTTTGCGCAACCTCCTCGATGGCCAGCCGCACACACCGTTTTGGCTCGGTCGGCCTTGGGGGGGGAATACTCAAGTCTGTCGAGCTCTGGCGGCCCTTAGTACCTGGATGGTCGGCACAGCAGCCGGCTCCATGATGTTTTCCAAACTCTTGGGCAGCTCCGTGGTTTTCATGTGCGACAACCAAATCGATCGTCATCAGGAACGGTTCACGGAATTGAAGGCCAAATGGCGGAGAACGCGACAGAGCGGACCGTATGGAATCGCCGGGATTGCAGCAGTCGATATTGAGTTGACTACCACCACTGCCTATTGGGGAAGACTCCTGGATCGGCCGGACTTGAATACCAGTTCGATCCATTCTTTCAGCATGGGACCGCAGCTTCGATTTCATCCCGGTGGGGGAAACCGATTGCTCGGCATCGAGTTTTCATGTACCGACCTCGAATCGACCGCTCAGAAGCTTATTGAAAAACGATCGCTGGTTCCAATGGGTGGCACGAGAATCACCCTCTCTCCAGACCGAATGGACGGCTTAACGATTGGATTCAGCCAGTCTCCGACTACGAGAGTAAATTCAGACCAGAGTCTTTCTTAGCTAAGCTCCATTCCTTCTTCGTTTTCTCGGCTTCAGCTCTTGGCGCGATCTACCGAAAAGGAAGCGTCATGCTTATCACAGGTTCAAAAGAAGGACATCTCGCTCGTGGCAATGCCTCGCAGTGCGGTACGATTCATTCAGGATCGCGTCGACGTTGCCCCCGCGACTTCCCGCCGTGGTATCGTAGTGGATGCTCTCGCAAGGCTGGTAGTGGATTCAGGCCTGCGCTACAATCGCATCGTGAAACACTCCATCAAGAACGTTGAAGATCTGCGATGGCTGATCGGCCATACGGGCGGTTTCCGCTCAGGTTATGTCACCGACGTGCAGATATCCAAACGCCGCCTGTTCGACGAAGGATCCGGACGTGAGGTACCGGCCGGTACCACCGTCTCGGTCACCATCCGGTATGAGATTCGCGGGATGGTTCGAGTAGCCAAACTCACCATGACCGGCGTGACGGATTTTTCGGTCTTCGAACAAGACGGTGCCGATTGTTCATCGCTCGGCGTCATACAGACTGAACTCAATGCCGGGAAATTGCGCTTCTGGTTTGATCCTCAGGGAGAGCTCTATGTGGTCTGCGATGAGGCCGATCTTGAAGAGATCGCCACCCCATTCGTGACGGTCCAGCAGGCGGCAGAACTCGCTCGATGGACCTTCCAGGGTCGGACTGCCGAAGGTCCCACGGTTCAGTGGCTATTAGACGAGTTGGATCAGGCCGGTCTGCCCTGCGCTTGGCGTGAAGCGAAGCGGGCCGTCGGGCTTCATCCGGCGGTGCAGTGGGAGGGCGATCTGATCCCGGCAGGCGATTCCACGGTCAATGGAGACAATGTGGTTCATATCATGGCCTATGGCCAACTGGAGGGGCAGGGTTTCGGTTTGATGCTGCGGGTACTGGGGATTCAAGATCGGCAGATGAGCCGGATCCTCGAAGTCCTGGCTGATCAGATCACCCAACATTTTGCGGGTGACTGCCTCGTCGGCACCACGATCATCCCAGGCCGTGAATGGGAAGGTTGGTTGATTCGAGAGCACCATGCACGACACGACCGAAGGGAGAAAAACAAAGGGGGAAGCTGATCAGTGCGCGTGCTCGGCGGAATAGTGCCCGTTGCCGTTTCCATTCGCAAAACCGGCTGTACCGTTGCCGTTCGCATACCCCGCAACGGCGTGAGCCGCGACGGTTCCGTTGGTCTGTCTGCCTTTTCCGTTGACACATTCCACCAACGCCCAAAACCGTAACGGGTTTACCCGCTGTTTTCGGGCAATCTCCAGAGATGTTCCCTCCAAAACGGTATTCAGTGACAAGTCCGTTCGCCAACCGAGATGTTTGGTCAACGGAGAAATGACTTTTTCCACGGCGGCAATGACCTTGTTGCCGTTGCTGAAGTGGTTCAACATGATGATCCGGCCGCCCGGGCGGCAGACTCGAATCATCTCATTGACGACTTTTCGATAGTCGGGAACCGCCGTCACAACATAGGCTGCCACCACCGTATCGAAGCTGTCATCCTTGAACTCCATGGCTCCTGCGTCCATGCGATGAAGCTGGACATGATCAAGGCTGTGGGCTTCGGCCTTTTCTTTAGCTTTTGCCAGCATCCCTTCGGACAGATCGATCCCGACAATCCGACAATGCCGCGGGTACATCGGAAGGGCGAGGCCGGTCCCCACTCCCACCTCAAGAATCCGTTCGTTAGGCTGCACATTCAGATTCCGGATAACCGATTCACGCCCTTCGTGAAAGACCTTCCCAAAAACCTTGTCGTAAAACCCCGCGTAGGTGGTGTACACACGCTCAATCTTGTTGGGATCCATGCTCTCCTCCAAACTCACACGATCCGGCATCTGGCTTGCTTACTCTCAGAGGCAACAGACCGCTATGGCGACGCGGGGAAAAAATTGAGGCGGGAAAATCACGTGGTGCTAAGGCCCGCCCAGAACGTAGACGGCGTACTCTAGCCAATCTCAACTTCCTGAGTCAACAGATTCTTGGAGGGTCGAGAGGGAAATACCTGCCTAAGCCGAACGGGCAGAACGATGGTTTCGTGTCTTCCCTCCTTGATTCATGCCTTGTTCCTATGTGATAGCTGGTTATGATGCTGGCCGGCTTCTTCGCAGGAATTTTGTTTATCGGACTGGTCGTCGGTGATTGGCTGTATTTTATTCGGCTGACCCCGGACGCCATTCGGTACGGTTGCCCTGTCGCGAACAACCCGGATCAGTGGCCTGGAACCGCGCTCACCTCCCTCAGTGATCGGTGCACTCCCGAGGGTGTGCTGATGCTTCCGCATGGAGTGGCCTGGTTTTATCCACAACTCTCCCAGATCGCGATCCGCCCACAGTATCGATTGTTCTCCGGGCGGTTCCGAACCGCCTGGCCGGTGAAAGGGCTGATTCAGCTTACGCCGCATGACCAGTCGCTCAACGCACTCTGTGTGAAGCGTATGCCCTGGTCGTCGGCCCTCATGACGCTCCTCTGGTTTGCGCTCGTCTTGATCGGGTCCCTGACATTCGTGGTGCAGTATGCCATGAATGGAGGATTCGCTTCACTTGGGGGAACCCTCACGGGTGTAACCGTCATCGCCCTCGCCGCTCTTGTGCTGGCCTTCGGACTCGTCACGGTAGCCTTCGCGTATCGGCTCGAGGACAGCCGCCTCATGAAAGTCTATGACGAATTGCGTGATGCCATTGCGCTCCCAACATCATCCTAACCTGACCCGTGTTCTTTCTTAGCAGGATGTTCAAAAAGGCCGGCCAGCAAGGCCGCAGTGAGCGAAGGGGCGAGGCGTACTTTGGGTCGTACGTTGAGCCTCTGAGCGATGCGAGAACGAAGCTGGAGGACTTTTTCAACATCCTGTTACGCAAGAAACAAGCTCAAGAAGTGATCGTATTCCGCCGGCAAGTTCAAGGCCGATCGGTTACGAGCCAGGCCGGCAATGATGCCGCGATGCTTTTTTGCGAGGCCCGATGCATCAAAGGCCAGCCGAAATTGCTGCCACTGCAAGGCGGCGTCGGACATAATTCGGGTCTGTTCTTCCTTGGGCAGAGCATGGATCGTGGTCGTTAATACGCGAATGGCCTTCTCCACGCTTTCATACGGAGGAGCCAATTTCAATCCGGCATAAAATGTTTCGAGGTGACGGCGGAATTCATTTTTGAGGGCTCGGAGGTGATCAGAAGAAGTCGGTACAGCTTCCGGCATGGCATTCCGCGCGATGATACGGTATGAAGAAAGGATATAACAACGACCTCAACCTGAACCTACTGAAGGCTGCACTGCTTTGAGCGGCACACTGGTCCAGGTCGTGCCTGCATCGGTCGAACGATAGAGACCGCTGCCATTCGTGCCGGCATAGAGCATCTGCGGATTTTTAGGATTCATAGCCAAGGCGCGAATGTTGAGCGTTGCAATGCCCTGGTTCATGGCCCGCCAGGTCTTCCCGCCATCCGAACTTTTCCACACCCCTTTCGGACCACCGACATAGAGCTGTGACGGTTCCGTAGGGTGAAGCAGAATACTGCTGATAAAGGGATCCGTGAGGGATTGTCCGATCCGCTCCCACTGCTCTCCACTGTTCGTGGTGCGAAAGAGCCCTTTGGTCGTGCCCGCATAGACGATATCGGGATTCGTCCGATCAATTTCAATAGCATTGACGCCCAGCGCCATGGATGCCATCAGCTCACTCTCCGGAATCAGCCCATTGTTGACCTTCTTCCACGACATCGCCCCATCGTCAGTACGATACATCCCGCCTGTCGTGCCACCGTACAGGATGGTGGGATCCTTGGGATTGATGGCAATGGACGTCACGATGTGCACTTCCTTCATCCCGTTCATCCGTTCTTCCCATTCACGACCGGCGTCTTTTGTGAGGAAGGCACCGACGGTCGTCGCAATATAGATCTTTTCGCTCAGGGCTGGATGGAACACAAACTGATTCACGAACGAGACATGTTCCTTCAATCCGACATTATGTGGGAGCCAATGTTGGCCGCCGTCCGGACTCTTGTAGACCGCGTCCCCCATCGTGCCGGCATAAATCGTGGCCGGCAGGAGAGGATCGATCGCGAGCGTGGTCACTCGGCGCGCGCTGAAACTTGGGAATCGCTCCCAGGTCCCGCCGCCGTCGCGGGACTTGTAGACGGCATCATTCGTGGCGACATAGAGAATGTTCGTGTTCGTCGGATGGAGCGCGATCGAAACGATAGACTCGCTTTCTTTTTGGCAGCTGGTTGCACCTAATCCAATAAGCACAAGACCGAAGAAGAGCAGCCGAAAGTGATGGAGAATCGGCATGGTGGCGGGACCTAATCATAGCGACCAGACGAGAGTCAAGGCGACAGCCGAGCCTCTGCCAAACACCGGTGGATGAATCACTAGACCTGGGAGCGGAGACGCCATCACGTCCACGGGTCTGCCGTCCAGCGCAGGTCTTATGCGGCACCAGATAAGATCCCCACAGACAAGACTTCGCCGAGGGAAAGTTATATCTCACAGGCTAGGTTACGCAGTCCTATTGCGAGGAATCCGAGGTGGACTTATACTGACTTTTGCCTTATCCGAGGACTTATACGGAACCAGATGAGGCATAGTTTGCGTCGGGTCACAAGGACATGCCATGCCCATCATCTCGATGTTTTACGGCATCATCATTCGGATGTACTTACTCGACAGCAAGCATCACCATCTGCCTCACATCCACGCCAGATATGGAGAGTTCGAGGCATCGATCGGTATTGGGGACGCCGAAATCCTTGCCGGTGAGTTGCCACGCAAGCAATTGCGCCTGGTTCAAGCATGGATCTAACTGCACCGGGATGAATTGATGGCCGATTGGGAACTCGCTGTCAGCGGAGAACATCCTTACAAAATTGATCCCCTCTAAGGTGCAACTATCCCCAATCCGAAAATAAAATTCGTCTATTGGTTTATTCCGCGGGTCCTGTCATGGCGAACAGCCCCACCGTGCTCACTCCACCCATCCCCCAGTGGGGCCCTTCCGTTGCGCGCGGTGGGGCGCCCCGTTCGCCACGTCACCCGCAGCGTTTATGCGATCTGTTGTCAAAATTATTTCGGACTAGGGCTATGTATTGGGATGTAGAAAGTGTAACGCCGCTCTCAGATTACCGTTTGTACGTGGAACTAACCGATGGTCGGCGAGGCATCTTCGATGTCAAACCGTATCTCGACCACGGCGTATTTCGTGAATTGCGCAACCCGGATTATTTCAGGCAGGTGGGCATCGTTTTCGGCGCTTTGACGTGGCCTCACCAGCAGGATATTGCGCCGGAAACCTTGCTTGCCGAACTCGTCCCGGTGGATGCCGCACCTAACGAAGCACTTCAGAGGGACAGACCGCAAGCAGCGCGCCCTTGAAATTCGCCGTTAAGTGCTTATGTAAACAACCGGCCGGAGTTACATGATGATGAGGTGGAACCGTGAAAACCGTCGTTCTTGACGTTCGCTCCCCAAACAAAGCGATGGCTGACTTTGTCCGTGTCTGGAAAACAGGGAAGGGTGAGAAAGCCGCGCGCATTACCTTCGCCACACCGGAACTTCTCTGGAAAGTGCTGACGGCAAAACGCTGGCAATTGCTGAAGGCCATGCGCGGAGCCGGCCCTCTGTCGATTCGCGAAGCAGCGCGGCGTGTCGGACGAGATGCGAAGGCCGTCCACACGGATGTGACGGCGCTGTTAAGCGCCGGAGTGCTCGATCGAGTCGAGGATGGTCGGATAATTTTTCCGTTCGACTCCGTGAAAGTCGAGTTCCTTCTTCATGCCGCATAAATCGTCGTGCTGCGACAGACACCGGACCGCTGCGCAGCAGCGGCCGTCCGGAACATCATGTGGCGGCTGGCTCGTGCGTGCGCAGGGAACAGCGGACTGTCGCAGGCAGAGTTTGTTGCAGCGCTGAGTGTTTCGAAGCATCCCCTGGAACAATGGGAACAAGGCTGCCGCAAACCATCCGGCGCCGCAAAACAACTGTTGAAGATTTCCGAGCGGCACGCCGAGGTTCTCGTTGAGGTAGCGGCATGACCGACATAGGAAATCTTCGTATACTGACCGTTGAAAAGGATGAGATGATACACATCACAAGGTCTGACCCTTAGCTTGTGCCGCGTGTGGGCGTACAATCCGGAAAACCAATGGGCAGCATTAATCACGGTCTATCGGCCAGATCCTGATCGATGGATTGACTGGAAAATAAGGGTGAAGACATGAAGCCTTTTGAAAAGTGTCCTGTGTGCGGTGGTGAGCTAGAACACAAACTGGTAGAAAAACTCCTCAGAGGCGGAGGCAATACCGTTTCCATAAAAGTTGCCGCCGAGGTCTGCCTCCATTGTGGCGAACGGCTCTATGCCGAAGATGTCGTGAAATCATTTGAAGAAATTCGAGGGAAACTCCGTCAGCACGAATTTAGCCACTTCAGAACACTGGGGCAATCGTTCACGGTTGAAGAGAATTGGCCGAACAAAGCCATCCAACCGACCGCTTAACCCGCCGCATAACGCTTGTTACGCGCGACAGAGGTGGCGAGGCATTTCGACATGAATAAGAGGCTGACCGGTAAGGCACTTGCCAACTTCGAAGCTAAAGGCGATGTGTGGCAAGAAGTCCTGGATAGCGTACGGGAGATCAAGGCCAGCAGCGGAAAGCGGAAGCGCATTGAAGCCAAGTCCTACGTCGTTCGCCTGCGGCGGAAAAGCTGCCTCTCGCAGGCGGAATTTGCCGCAGTGCTCGGCCTGTCGAAGCGCACCCTAGCGCGCATTATTCACGACGGTTCGTCGCGAAATCGCGCAGTCGCCAAGCGAGACAGGTGCGCGGAGCCGTGAGGAAGGGAGTCATACTTGAAACAGTATGTCGACCGACCGAGCGGCGAATCCGCGATTGCAGCAGAAGCGTTCGTGAATAATGCGCGCTGGAGCAATGGGAGCAAGGCCGCCGCAAGCCGTCCGGCGCCGCGAAGCAGCTCCTAAAGATTGCCGAGCGCCATCCGAAAGTTCTCGTTGAAGTGGCGGCGTGAGCGACGTCGGAAATCTTCGCATACGGACCGTTCAAACGGATGAGACGATGCAAATAGCAAGGTCTGTCCCTTAGCTTGTGACTCGGTGCTTCTCACTCCGGCGTCTGAGTCGTTGACGGTTAGTGCCGAGCGGTCGCTGTTTGTCGCGCGTCGAACCTGTGCGACCCCCGGCTTTGTGATGCTCTCCAATCTAGGGTCGCTGCTCAGATCGTTTCACTGTCAAACACTGACGGAAACATCTGAGCAAAGAGTCAAAGCATAAAGTGCACAGTGTTAGGGCAGGTCCTGGACGAGACGGAAACCAAGGAAGTTGAACCGGTAGTCGGTGAGGCTCCAGTTCCGGGACGACGTGCGCAGGCCCACCGGTATGTTGTCCCAGGCACCACCACGGATCGCGCGCCGGTTGCAGTCGCCGCCATTCGTCGCTAACCAGGCCGAGCCATCCGATGGGGCGCCTTCGTAATCCCAGTGCTGGCAATCCTCCACCCATTCCCACACATTGCCGCTCATGTCGTAGAGGCCGAGTCCATTTGGTTGCTTGCTGCCAACCGGCTCAGTCTTGTTTGCCTCATACACCGCATACTTCTTCAATTGGCTCTCCTCAGAAGTCCCAGCCCACGTCTGGTCTTGTCCACCGCTTCGCGCCGCATATTCCCACTCTGCTTCCGTGGGGAGCCGATAGCGCTTGCCGGTCTGTTGGGACAACCACTGGGCATAGGCCTGCGCGTCATTCCACGACACGGTCACGACCGGGCGCGACCCACGCCCCAAATTCTCGTCGTCTGGCAATGGGCGCCCGGTTGCCCGAGCAAAGCGGTCGTACTCGTCAAAGGTCGTTTCATACCGAGCGATCGCGAATGGTTGGGTGATGTGAACTTTGTGCCAAGGACCTGGGGGGGACCAACCCTTCAACGTCAACACTGATTCTGCTCTTCTCATGAATGACCCAGGCGCAATCCGGACCATCGCCGGGCTGGGGACCGCAGAAAACGAGGGGGTTGGAATTCTGACTGGCTGTACGGGCTTCGCTTGTCGCCCTTGGCCAGGGAGTATGAATACAAATTCTCCCTTATCTGCGCTGAGCGACCAGTGTTGGGGATGTTGTAGGCTCCCGTTCAGCACCGCTTCCTTAATAACTCGCTCGGCAAGAAATTGATAGAGCTCTGATGTGAGAATAATCCCATCGGCATTCCCGTCGGCTGTCCCTTTGCTCAATCCTTCAAGAAGAAAGTGGGTCAGCAAACTCTGCTCCCATTTCGCAATCTCCAGGGCTTCTTGATTCGCCTGGCCGGCAACAATGAGCTGCCGACTCGGTTCCTTGGTAATCTGTTTCAGATACATTTCTGTCATTGGGTTACTGCCCTCGGGGTCAATCCCCTTGGTGTTTAAGCCGATGATTCCGCTGTAACAGGAGTCCACGATAAATAGGACATGTTTGGCAGGCCAGGCATTAGCCCACTCTTGAACCCGGCTCATGCTGATCGCGGTTGAAGACAAGTCCTGAGGGTTTGCTTCGATCGGGAGTAGATAGCCGTGCCGTTGCCCCGCGCCAAACTGCTCATCTTTACCATGTCCCGAAAAGAAGATCAGCACACGATCATCGGCACCCAATTGTTTGGGCAGCTGCGTTCCCAGCACCCTTTCGATCGATTGGCGGGTCGTGGCTGTTGGCGATACCAGGCGGGTGACCGCGAACCCCTGCTGCGCCAGCAGATCGCCGACGGCCATCGCATCCTTAATCGCATACTGAAGCGGCTTCACGTTCTGGTAGTCATTAATGCCGATGACGACAGCCCAGTTCTTGCCTTGGGTTGGAGATTGTTCAGCAGCGGAACGCGCCGGGAGTTGGACCAGCACCAGCAGCAGAATGGAGAGGACAGTAAGACCAGGGATACGACTACGCATGCGAGACACCGGTCAGGGTTGCTTGGCTGCTGCCAGAAGGCCCGCGATAATCGATGACAACTCCGAGCTGGACCCGGCCTTCTGCACGTAGGACTCTACTTCCCCATTGGGTTTCCGAACGAGGACCTGCCCGCGATCCAGCGACTGGTTTTCGATGATCTTGATCGTGGGGCCCTGCATGTCCACGATGAGCCCGCCATGCTGGGTATCTTTCAGCGTCTTGACGATCGCGTCAGCCAGTGCAGACAGCGCCGCGACCCCGACGGTGACATATAACAAGACCGCCGCTGGATTCTTTGTGTTCGGGTCTTTCTCCCGCACCGGTCCCACCTGGCCTCCCTGCTCGTTGAGGAAGTTCCGCTGAGTATTCAGCGCCGCAGAGTTCTTCGATTCCCATTCGAACTGAACGGTCCTGAGGTCGGATGCTCGTGGTTGTTCGATAGCGATCGGAGAGAGCACGAGTGCCAGAGCGAGCAGACACACAACAGCGGATCTCATCACGCAACTCCTCGCAGGTGCGGTGCCTTTCCTTTGGAAACGAATAGGCTGTCGAGAACCCAGGTACGCTATTCTACTCACTTCGCCAGTTTCGTCAACTGGCCGCTTTGGTGCCATGTGCATGCATGGTGTCAGACATGACTATTGATGGCTTCATGATGGTCAACCTCAACAATCGCGACTTCATTCCGAACTCCGGCGAACGCCCGCGGCAGGGTGACACGATCAGCACGGCGTTTGTGGAGTCGACCGTCACTCACGTCGTCAAGAGACAGGAAAAGTACCGAGAGTCTTTTTTCGATATGACCATGCTTGAAAACAAGCGGGAAAATAAACGGGGTCGGGAGTCTTTGTTTGATCGTCAAGAAAAATATGAAGAGGTCGGTGGGGCGCCAAGTTGATAGCCCTTGACGTGTCGCGGTGCGACAGTATGTGAGCCTTGATCGCGTTTCAGAGAAGCACCCGACCAACAGTGCAAGCCCAATAGTGGTGCTCATTCAGGGTGTGGCGACGGAGCTGAAATGTCGGGTCTGACTCAACCAAGGCTGAAATACTTCCCTGGAGAGATTGCCGGCCCAAACCCCTTTCTTACCCAATCCCATGCCGTACCGTGGCTGCGTCACGACATATTGTCCAGCATGCTGTTCACAGCCGCTTCAAGTACCAGCAGCTTGCGCTGAACGATATCCCAGACGATCTCACCATCAATTCCAAAGTATTCGTGAATTAAAATGTCCCTCAGCCCTGCGATCTTTTTCCGGTCGACAGTGGGGGAACGCTTGCGAGCCTCCTCAGGGAGATGTTTCGCGGCTTCCCCAATTACTTCCAAATTTCGCACGACTGCATCGAAGGTCTTGTCCTCTTGAAGGAAGACCGCCAGGGAGAGACCACTTGTATACGACTTCACTTTCTGAAGAAGTCTTGGGGGCTGGCATGCGTATTGACTTATTCTCCCATTGTTCTCCCCTCCCTTCCCCCTTGGCAGCCGTCAGGAACAACTTCACTTCGCTGATGTCGCGCTGGTCTGTCTTCGTCCCCGAATAAAACCGCTGTTTCGGCAAATGACTAGGAATAGCGTCTACCGCCATGGATCGTGAAGCAGTAGGCATCTGAAACATCCTATAATCCTTCAGGATACTTGTTCCGCCCTCCTGGAGATACCCCGTGGAACTACTCGTCGTGTGCGTCGCCGCGTTGTTGGCTTCAGGCCTCACGCTGTTTTCCGGCTTCGGGCTCGGCACGCTGCTGATGCCAGTGGTCGCCCTCTTCTTTCCACTGGACCTGGCGATTGTGATGACGGCCATGGTCCATCTGGCGAACAACCTTTTCAAGATTGGGCTGCTCGGACGAAAAGCCGATCGCCCCGTGCTGCTGAAGTTCGGGTTACCTGCGATTGCGGCAGCCTTTGTGGGAGCTGCGTTGCTGGCGTATCTGGGGGAACTGAAACCCATGTACGAATACTACGCGTTTGGGAACGACCGACAGGTGTCAGTACTGAAGTTAGTCATCGGCGTGCTCATCGTTTCATTCGTTGTCTTGGAACTTTCTCCAACATTCTCGAAGACGGCGTTCGATCGCAAATGGCTCCCGTTCGGGGGTGTCATCAGTGGGTTTTTCGGCGGACTGTCCGGCCATCAAGGCGCCTTTCGCAGCATGTTCCTGATTAAGGCAGGTCTTGAGAAAGAAGCGTTTGTTGCCACAGGGATCGTACTTGCTGTCATGGTCGATCTCGCCCGGATGGTCATTTACGGCATAGGTGTATCGGTTCACAGTAACGCCGTTGAGTGGTCGTTCGTCATCGCCGCCTGTGCCTCGGCCTTTATCGGAGCATACGTCGGAGCAAAACTGCTCAAGAAGGTCACGCTTCGGTCGGTACAGTTGATTGTTTCGGCTCTGTTGATTGTGGTGGGGGCTGGTCTTATCGCGGGTATCTTGTGACCCAACAATGCGCTGCGTCTGAGATAGCACCTCTCTTCTCCGTTGGAGCGCGCTAGTTGACAGAAGAGATATTGCGCGAGTACGGTTTGGCCGGATCGGGATAGAGATGGGGCGAAATAAAAAGCTGCGCGTGCGTATAGAGAGCCTAAGGCAGCGGATCACCGATCATCAGATTAAAATCGCGCTCGAACGTCAGCGTGCGACTCCCAATGTGAGCCTCATTCGCCATTGGACAGTCGAGATTAGGGCGTGGGAACAGACTGTTGAGCAATTGACACGGCGGCTGAAGAAAGGGAAGCGCCATGATTAAAAAGCGCAGGCGGACAAAACTCCCTGAGTCTGGAGCGCTGCTTGTGCCGTCGAGTGCCCTCTTGGACAATCACTTCGAGGAACTGCTTGAGGCGATCGAAGAAATTCGTGGTCTCACCTCGCTCTTGAAATCTATCTCCGCGACCGACGAGAAACGCGAGGAATATGAAGGGCGGCTGTATGCAGCCCTGACTCATCTCGATCATCACGTGAAGCCAGCCATCAAG
The DNA here is from genome assembly GCA_029194675.1 of Nitrospira sp. NCBI lineage: Bacteria > Pseudomonadati > Nitrospirota > Nitrospiria > Nitrospirales > Nitrospiraceae > Nitrospira > Nitrospira sp. The sequence continues at coordinate 376,630 of JARFXP010000004.1, forward strand.
GAATGGGATCACGTCGTGGATCGGATGACTGACGACTAACCCATTGTTCCTCTACATCTTCAGCCGCTCGGCATAGCCGGTCAGCTCGGCGTAACCTTGGCCTTTCATGGGTTTACCTTGTTTGGTCTCTGTCACCGCCACAGCCCCTTCCCAATAAGAGACCCTGGTACTGCGCGAGGTGCGCAATTCCTGATCCGCGCGAAGACAGAAAGATACCAGGAGTCTTTTTTAGATACGACCACGCTTGAAAACAGAGGATTCCGCATCCTGCTAGAATTGTGCGCCGTCTGCCGATAGATACGGCTCATAGGCCTTGGTCTCAAGGATGGAATGGATGGCTTGCATCGTGGCATCGATCTCGTCATCGGCAGTATAGAAGTGCGGCGCGATTCGAATGCCGACGCCGGGCCGAAAGTCCACAAGGATGTCTCGGCGAGCCAGCTCACGCACTACGGCGGCCGCATGGGGGACATCGACCGCGACCATGCCGCCCCGCTTGGCCTTGTCCCTCGGCGACCTCACCTGCCATCCATATTGATCCGCCAGCTCGACCAACTGGGAAGTCTGCCGGATCGATTTTGCCCGGATCTTCTCGACGCCGGCCGCAAGAATGGTCTCGTAGCCGCTTTCCGCCGCATACAACGCGGGGATACCGGGCGATCCATGGAGAAAGCGGTGGATGTCGGGAGCATAGGTGATGGGGCCTGGCTCAAAGGCAAAGGGTTCTCGGTGCGCCATCCACCCGGTCAGTTTTGGTTCCAGTTCGCGGTGCAGCGCCGGATGCACATAGAGGAATCCGGCGCCGGGACCGCCGCAGAGCCATTTAACGGACCCACCCACCACAAAATCGACCGCGAGCGACTTGACGTCAAGAGGCACGGTCCCTGCCGACTGGTAGACGTCCAATACGACCTTTGCGCCCACCGAATGAGCCTTGTGAACGACGGCCTGGACATCCTGAATATACCCACTCTTGAACAACACGTGCGAGATCGGCACCAGGAGCGTCTCCTCATCAATGGCGTCCAGCAGACGCTCTGTATCGATGGTCAGGCCGTCATCGCTGGGGACCACAACTAGGCGTGCTCCGGCGGCGCGGACATGCGCCTCATAGACATACATCACGGAAGGGAAATTCAAGGCTTCGTAGACCACTTTGTTGCGCTTCTGGGTCAGATCAAAGCAGGAGGCAATGAGCGACTGACAGACGGACACGTTCTGATGCATCACCACGGTCCCTGGATCGGCACCAATGATGCGGGCGACCTTGTCGCCGGTGCACACCGGCATTTCCCACCAGCCCTCAGCCCATGCCCGGATGCCGCGCGTGGCCCAGAGATCGGCGAATTCGCGCAGGCGGTCGTAGACGCGAGCCGGCATCGCACCCAACGAGTGACTGATCATGTAGATGGTCCGCTCAAGGATGGGGAAATCCTTCCGGTACGACAGCAGCTCATCCATCGCAGTCACGTTCCATGCGGGTCTTCACACATGAGGGACCGGGCTTCCCACAGTTCCGGGAAAAACTTCTTATCCAAGGTCGCTCTGAGATAGGATGCGCCGCTGCTGCCGCCGGTCCCCCGGCTCATCCCGATGGTCCGCTCCACCATTTGGATGTGCCGCAGGCGCCAGGCGACGAGCAGCTCATCGAATTCCGTCAATCGTTCACAGACGTCAATCCAATCGCGATGATCCCCCTCTTTGCGATACACCGCGACGATCATCTGGGCCCGCAACCGGAAACGTTCGCTCTCCACAGCGTGCGGAGACATCGGCGGGGTAGTTTCCATCGCCGCCAGCGCCTCGAAAAGTACATCGCGGAGGGACGGCTCCTGCAGCCGCCGCTGAAGCGCGGCGAACAGCTCCGGGGCCGGCTCGTGCAGGTTCAACATCCGCTCATCCTTGAGACCGCAGAGGAACTCCAGTTCGCGAAACTGTTCGGACTGAAACCCGCTCGCAGGCCGCAACCGATCACGGAAGGCCAGGAAATGCGTCGGCAGCATCGTTTCCAGGACGGTGAATTGCTCGACCAGGAGTCTGGCGATCTCGGTACACCGTCTTAACAAGCGGGCCGCCTCATACACCTCGTCTCGCGAACCAGGCAGCCCTGTCGCGGCCCGCAGATTCACCACGACCGCATCCAGTTCGTGCAATAACAATTTGAACCAGAGCTCGTAGGTCTGATGAATGATGATAAAAAGCAATTCGTCATGGGCCATCGGCGAGGCGAGGGGAGATTGCAGACGCAACAGTTCGCGAATCCGAAGGTAATCGCCGTACGTCAACTGCCGGTCGGCTTGCGAAGATAGCGGCTCAAGGCTCATGCTGCGCTCGGGGTATATGGGGAGGCTGCTCGGGCAGCGTCCGCTGGATGGGCTCAACGACCCTGATCTCGAACGGCTCGAACGGAAATGGCAGCGCTTTCTGAAACCGAGATAGTCTCTATTCTGCACGTTCACGCAACAAGGTTCAACGACATTCGCGGTCCGGAGTCTGCGTCGGAGCGCTTGTGCACACTGGAAGAACACGGGCCTGCTTTAAGGTGCCCGCCCTCTTTGTGCCTCCCTATCGACCAACCGACTCAAACTGTTGTCGCAAGTCTTGGAGCCTCTGTCGGTCTGATCTCCAACTCGATGAAGTGCCAGGTGACCTTGCTCTCATTCTCCTACCAACAGGCATCTGTAGCATCTCGCCCCGAAGCGAAGGACCTCGATGTAGACTTTGGCCACAAGGGTATCCAGTCAGCGTAGGCTCGGGTCACAGAATCAGCTGCTTGATGCGAGCTTTTGCCCCGCCCAGGAGGCGGCGGACGGCGGCACAATGATCGCAGTGTTCATACTGCGTGAGGTCGGATACTCCAACCGTGCATCCGATCTCCCTACTTCACACACAAAGGAGATACTATGAGACAGATCGTCATGGCGGCGTTGGCGGCGGGAATTGTCTTGGCATTGGGTGGGACTGCGATCGCCGATAAGAAAGGAGAGAAGCACAAGTCCAAGATTGAAATGGCGGAGGAGGCGAAGGTCACGATTGATCAGGCAATCAAGGCGGCATCCGAGAAGGTGCCAGGCAACGTCATCGAGGCTGAGTTGAAAAAGAAACATGACAAGACGGTGTGGGAGGTCGAAATCGTGACGGGCGACAAGATGATTAAGGAAGTGCACATCGATGCGGATTCCGGTGTCATTATCGATGTGGAAGACAAGGGCAAGGAACACAAGGACAAAGGGAAGCATTGACCTGTCGGTGATGAGGTGCCTGGTTGCGGAAGCTCTGTGCCGTGGCCATCGTACTCTGGCTCAAGGGGGCCGGTCCGGTCGCCTGGTTGTTTGTGCGGGGGATCAGGTTAAACAACCGCCGACTAATACAGCAATCCCTTACATTTTGAGGCGCTCGGTGTAGCCGGTCAGCTCGACATAGCCTTGGCCTTTCACCGGTTGGCCTTGTTTGGTGCCTGTCACAGCCACAGCCCCTTCCCAATAAGAAACCTTGGTGCTGCGGGAGGTGCGCAATTCCTGATCCGCGAGCAGCGGAGTGACATCCAGCGCAAGATCGAGCGACGGGAACTGCAGCCGCCATCGGCTTGGGTACGTAGCCTTGCTTGCTGGACTGGTCCAGGTTCCAGAAGACTCAATTTGAAAATCTGTCACCTCCAGATGTCGAGTGCGTCCATCAGGCGCCACGGCTGTCCCGCTCGACGCAAGATCGGACGATCCATCCTTCCGACGCATCCGATACAGCATGAGTTCAGTGTCGTCCTCCAACTGGATACTGAACCAGTCCCATCCGACTTGATCCGTCCCCAGATCGGCTGATCCAAATTCATGGTCCATCCAACTGGTGCCGGAAACCTCGAACTGTTCGCCGTCGATCGTTAGGCTCCCCGTCGTCGTGAGTCTCGTGAACGAATAGTAGTGAGAGGCTTGGCCCACCTCTTTTCCTTTTCGACTGATGCCATCCACACCGTGAGCGACGAGAGGCTTGGCCGGTTTAAGTGTAAGGGCGAGAGTATGCGTCTCGTCGCGAGCCACCAACGTATGTGAAGCCGATGGTTCCGTCGATGCTTCGGCTCGCCAATCATCGATCCAGACGTGGAGCCTCGACTCGTCAGCTCCGGCCTTCCCCAGCCCTTCACGGCTGAGCTTGTCGGAGAAATGAAATCGCTTCCCATTGATATCGGTCACGGCAAAATGAGCCAGGTACAGGTGGCTGATCGACCATTTCGACGGCAGGGTTTTGATTTCATCGGGTGGGATGGCTCGACGGAAGAAGGTCAACTCAAAGCCGAACGACCGGCCGTTTTTCGACTGCAGATGGCCCGTGTAGTACCACCACTCGGTTCGATAGGTCGGGTGAGATCCATGGTCCCGAGGGAAATTGTACCGATACCCAGCAGTTGCCAACTGAAACGGAGCCGGAGGTGGGTTGGCTCCAAATACCCAGCTGAAGTCTGAGGCCAAGAGGGCCACGATTAGAACAACTGGTCGGACGACGCGCATTATCCCCCTCGTTTCATTGATCAACGAACGCATCGGTCTAGAGCCCAACGTCCTCGGCTGTTTATATCATGCTCGCTCACGAGTGAACAAATCGACAGTCTCAGAGCGATGTTTTGCATTTCATCGTGGCTCGGCGATCCGTGCACGCCGTTGACAATTTTCACAAGTCTCAGTTATCGTGAGCCATGCAGACTGATCGTGGGCAGGAGCCGGCTGAGCGGAGTGCGTCCAAGCATGCCGAACCTTTTCCGATTCCCGGTCGTCTTCCGGTTTTCCCATTACCCAACGTCGTCTTTTTTCCCAAGACGTACCTACCGCTCCACATTTTTGAACCCCGTTATCGCCGGATGGTCGCCGATGTGACGATGGGCGGTCAATGTATCGCCATGGCTCTCCTTAAAGAAGGATGGGAGCCGGACTACTATGGGAATCCGGCAATCTATCCCGCGCTCTGTATCGGACGGATCGTGAGTGTGCAACCCTTGCCGGACGGTCGCTCCAACATTTTACTGCAAGGGCTCGAACGGTGTGAGATTTCCGAAGAACATTTCGACAAGCCCTATCGCGAAGCGACGATTCGCGTCACGCCCATGCGCTTCGACGAGGGGTTGACGAAAGACGTTCGGCGCGCACTGATCGACATGCTCGGGCGATACCTTCAGGCGAGAGAGGATAGCGCGGCGTGGCAAGGGTTCTTTCGTGATGAAGTCAGCGACGAAGTCCTGGTCAACACCCTTTCTACCTACCTGGACTGCACCCCCTTGGAGAAACAATTCCTGCTGGAAGCGGACGGACTCTACCAACGGGCTCGTCGATTGAACGATTTGGTTCAATTCATGCTGCACGAACATCCCGACACGAAGGGCTAGGAGTAATGAATCGGACCATCGCAATCGACGTCAGCCGTCTATGCAAATCGTATGACAGCCATAAAGCCGTCGATGACCTCTCGTTCCAGGTCTACGCCGGGGAAATTTTTGGTCTTTTGGGGCCGAACGGCGCGGGAAAGAGCACCACGCTCCGCACGCTCATCACGTTGCTCCATCCGACATCGGGCAGGGCAACCATCATGGGCTACGACTCAGTGCGCGAGGCGGATCAGGTGCGGACTGTGATCGGATACGTACCTCAAGAACGAGCGATCGACCGGTTTCTGACCGGGCGCGAACACCTCCAACTGCTTGGTGCGCTCTATCATCTTACTAAAGAAGAGGCGGCTAAACGCATCGGCGAGCTGCTCAAGCTGGTCGAGCTGGAAGCCCATGCGGACCGGCCTGCCAAGACCTATTCCGGAGGCATGAAGCGCAAGCTCGACATTGCCTGTGGGTTGCTGCCGGACCCCAAAATTTTGTTTCTCGATGAGCCCACCCTCGGCCTCGACGTGCAAAGCCGTCTCCGGATTTGGGACTATGTCCGGATGCTCAAAGCCCGTGGGATGACGGTCGTGATGACGACGAACTATCTGGATGAGGCCGATCGGCTCTGCGATCGGCTCGCCATTATCGACGGCGGCAAGATCAAAACGCTGGGCTCCCCGGCTGAGCTCAAGATCGCCCTCGGAGGGGATATCGTGGCCCTTACTCTGAAGGAGACGAGCCGAATCCCGTCGCTGGAATCGGACCTAACCGGCCGTCCGGCGATCAAGACCGTGAAGGCAACCACCAAGGGCTTGGATATCAGGGTAGAATCGCCAGAAAAGGCCTTGCCCACCATTCTCGAATCGGCCAATCGCTTAGGGTGCGACATCGAGTTTATTCAATACAACCGTCCGCGCTTAGACGATGTGTTTATCGCGCATACGGGAAGAGCCATCACCGAATCGGCTCCCGAAGTCGAGTCGGCGTAAAGGAGTCATGTGGGGCACTATTGGCAAGAAATCAATGCGTTGACGATGCGGTGGGTTCGGCGGTTGAGCCGGGAAAAATTTAGCATGCTGTTCACCTTGGTGCAGCCGATGCTGTTCTGGCTCATCTTCTTCGGTAACCTGTTTCAGCGGGCCGCGGACACGCAGGTCATGCAGGCGCCCAACTACATCAGCTTCCTCGCAGCCGGTGTCGTCGTCATGACGGTCCTGAACAACGGTTTGGCCGGGGGCGTCGATCTGCTCTTCGATAAGGAAAACGGGTTCCTTGAGCGTCTGATGTCCACGCCGATCCATCGAACTTCCGTCATCCTGAGCCGCTTTATCTTCGTCATGGCAATCACGTCGATGCAGGTCCTTGTGATTCTCGGCGTATCGTACCTCTTCGGCGTTTATCCAGCGACGGGTATTCTCGGCGTGGCGACGATCTTATTGATTGGGATGATGTTCGGCGTCGGCCTGACGGCCATTTCCATGGCGATGGCATTCTCCGTGAAAAGTCACGGAGATTTCTTCTCCGTATTGGGGTTTCTTTCGCTGCCCATGATCTTCCTCAGCTCCGCATTGGTTCCGTTGACGGCGATGCCGGGCTGGATGAGTTTTCTGGCGCAATTCAACCCGATGACCTGGGCTATTGATGCGGTGCGCCCTTTAATTCTGTCCGGCTGGACCGAAGCCTTGCCGCACGTAGGCATGGTGGTCTTGGTCATGATCGTGTTCGATGCGCTGTGTCTGTACGGTGGAGCCAAGGCCTTCCGCCGTGCAATGGGGTAACCTCACCATGAACCATGGATCGCTTGACCGACGACGGCATCCGTCGGATCATGACCGTAACGCCGCTATACGTCAGCCTGTGAACGACGGAGAGTGGTAGGGAATGATTCCGGAAAATCAGATTCGCGCGCTTATTCGCCTCCTCTCCGATGAGGACGACCGAATCGTCCGTACCATCAGCGGGAGACTCATCGATATCGGCCCATCGGCTGTCCCGCTTCTCCAAGAAGCTGAAATCGAACAGCCGGAAATGGCTGATCGGATCGCGTCCGTCCTTGATGAAATCCGAGGAAGCAAGCTGGAAGATGAACTGGCGACCCTAACGGCACGCTCGGACCAGCCCATGTGCCTGGAAACCGGCGCCTTTATGATCGCTCGCTACGCCTATCCGACGCTCGACGTCGCTCGCTATCGTGAGCAGCTCGATACGATGGCAGACGAAGTTCGAGCACGCATCGGCCATCGAGCGTCCGGGGAAGAAGCCGTCAACGCGCTCAATAGGTACCTCTTTGCTGAACAAGGGTTTAAGGGAAACACCAAGAACTACTATGAGGTTGAGAACAGCTACCTCAATTGCGTCATGGATCGGCGGGTCGGCATCCCCATCAGCCTGTCAGCGGTGTACCTCTTGATCGGACAGCGTTTGGCACTCCCGCTGTTCGGTATCGGCATGCCGGGGCATTTCCTGGTGAAGTATGAGTCCGACCGATACAAGATCTTCATCGATTGCTTCAACGGCGGGGCCTTGCTGACTGAAAAAAACTGTGCCCGTTTTCTGACTGAGGCCGGATACGGGTTCGAAGATAAGTACTTGCAAAAAAGTCCGGTGCGAGCGATTCTGTCTCGCATGATCAAGAACCTCTTGGCCATTTACTCCAAATCGGGTGACATCGGACGAACGACCCGCCTGACCAACTTCATCGAGATCCTCGGCGGCGTTCCTCGCGAAGAAGGGCTTTAGCTAGACAGGGATCGTCAACAGATCTTTCCCCTTCCAAATCTTCCCTCCATACTGCTCCCCCGCTTGCGCTTTGACGTCGTATCGATCCGCGACCGGATAGAAGTGCGAGAGCACGAGCTGTCCCACACCGGCCTCCTTCGCTACCTGACCGCACTGTCCGGCATGCAGATGAGCGGCGCCTGGACGATTGGCCGGGAACGAGCAATCGAGCACGGCAAGGTCGGCATCTTTGCAAAGGGCAACAAGGGCATCGCAATATTGAACATCTCCGGAGTACACGATCGTCCTGTCTCGGTATTCAATCCGATAGCCAACGGACGAGAGATCGGGAACATGGACAACGGGCTTGGGAACGATACGGGTGTCGCCGATCGTAAAGGGTTTGGTGGTTACTTCTTTCAAGGCGACTCGGAACGGAGCCGGCGAAAAGCTGGGGAAACTGCGCATGATCGACTGTAAGAGACGGATCGTGCCTTTCGGGCCGATCAGGGTCATCGCCGGACGATGGCCCCCTCCGTACTTGGCATAAATAACCGCGTCGAAGAAAAAGGTGATGAAATCGGAAAAGTGGTCGGCGTGAAAATGGGAGAATAGGATATGCGTGATCCTGTGTCGATCCACACCGGTTTTGATCAAATTCATCAAGGTGCGTGGACCGAAATCCAATACAATGAGTTGATCTGTGCGCACAAGATAACCAGCCGCAGCACGTGAGGGGTGCACATTGGTCCCCGAACCAAGAATCGTCAGGCGCATGAGCCGGATAGGTCAGCCATGGGTTAAGAAACGACGCCCAGTTGAGCAAGGATTTTCTGAGCTTCCATCAAGTCAGGATTGCTGCCTTGTTCGCTAAACCTGGAGCAGATCGAATCCAAGGTGCGTCTAGCAATATCCGGTTTGTTCAGTTTACGCAAGAGCCTCGCCAGGCCCGCCGCGGCTCTGAGTTCGAGCATTCGTGCCCGCTGATCACGAGCAACCTGCACGGCTTCTGAAAAACACTGCTCTGCCGCAACGATTGGTGGGTCGGATTGCGCGACTAATAGCTCGCCTTTGAGCCGCAGCAGTTCAGCCTGCCAGCACCGTTCTCCCTGTGTTACGGCGAGTTCCTGTGCCTGCTGAATAGCGGCCAAGCCTTCCGCTATATGTTGGTTCCGCAAATGACTCTCTGCGAGTAACGCCAAGGTATAGGTGTTGTTGAGACTGGCTTTGGCTCTCCGTGCAACCGAGAGTCCTTCTGCCAACCTTTCAAGGCCTGTCTCCTTTCCCTGTTCGGCCAAGGCCCAGCCTTGAAAGGACATCGCCCATGCTAACGGCACCTCAAACGAGTGTTTGGTGGAAAGCAGGATTGCTTCTTCGGTCAAGCTCAGGGTCCTATTCGTATCACGGAGCGTAGAACAGACCCATGACGCGGTCGCCAACGTAAATGCCAACGTGTACGGGTGTTCCAGTTCCCTCGCCATGGCGATCGCCTCTGTCACCAGTGCTTCGACCTCATCAATCTCTCCCAATATCCATAATGTTCTCGCCAGCATGATTCTCGCGGTGATGCCGGGGTCTTGGGTATAGGGTAACGTTTGCGAACGATGTCGATCCGGATCATACAGCGACTTTGCTTGACGTAAATGTCCCTTGGCCTCGTCAAACCTGCCAAGAAAAGAGTAAGTCGAGCCCACACTTTCGTGAGCTCGAATCAGCGGGTCCGGGTTTTGTTGATGGTTTGCCCACGAGAGGAGACTGTCGGCGAGAGTGCAGGCCTTGGCGAGAGGCCCTCTGACCAGCTGGAATACCCATAATCCCCAAATCGAGAGAAAATATCGCTCGGAACCAGGGTTCTCCTGCGAGAGACTTCTTGCTCTGAGATAATTGTGTTCGATCTCATCAGAGGCATACCCTCGTAACGTCAGCAAGGGAGCGCCGCGCGCGATGAGAAGGTCCAATTCCAGAGCATTACGCTCCTGGCTTTGCGGCAATGTCTCAAGCAAATGCAAAGTCCGATTAAAATGACTGAGCGCTTCCGCATCCGCGGATCGCGCCGCATCTCTCTGCGCCGCAAGGTGCCAATATTGAACAGCCGAATTGATCGCTCCGGCCTGTTCATAGTGATAGGCCAGCAACTCCGGTTCTGATTTGACCCGCTCTGCGAATCTACTCTCCAGCGCTTTTGCGATACGGGCATGTAGGAATCGGCGTGATTTTTTGGGCAGCGTGCTATAGGCTGCGTCTTGGATGAGACCGTGTTTAAAAAGATACTTAGCAGCTGGGATATCGCCTTCCTGAAAAATGAGCCCTGATGCTTTCAGCAAATCGAGAGCCGTTTTCAACTCTCCCTCGGTGACATCAACAGTCTCCCGTAACAGCTCGTAGCTGAACTCTCGCCCGATCGAGGCCCCCATTTGGACAATTTCCTTGGCGGGACCCAATCGGTCTATCCGTTCCATGAGCAAGGCCTGCAGGGAGTCAGGGATGGAGAGGTCCCTTAATGGCGCCTTCAGAATGAATGAGTCTTTCTCTTCGGTCAGCAACCCGGACTCGAGCAAGTTTTTCGTCAACTCTTCGATGTAAAGCGGAACACCATCGGTCTTGGCCAGAATCGCTTGCTCCACTTCGAGCGGAAGCGATTTCCCTCCGGTCAGCGATCCAAGAAGCTCCACGCTATGCCGCCGGGGAAGCCGACTCAACGTCAGAAACGTCACGTGGCCGTAATCCGCCCACACCGGTTTAAAGTCAGGCCGAAAGGCGATGATCAATAACACCCGCATCGGCTGGATGCGGTCGATAATCCTTGTCAGGAGATCCATCGTTGTCGGATCGAGCCAATGAGCGTCTTCCACGATAAAGAGTGTCGGGCAACGCCCTGCCAGTCGTTGGAGTTGCTGCACGAATGCTTCAAGGGTCATTTCCTTCCGTTTTTCAGACGACACATTCGGTGGCGGGCGCAGGTCATCTGTCCGGATCGAGAGCAGATCCGCCAGCAATGACACCGTGGTCCGGTCGTCGATACCGCTGTCGAGGGCCAGCGCATCGAGCTTCCGCAGCTGCGTGGGAGGAGTGTCCTCGCCGGTCAGTCCAGCCGCCTGTCGGAGATATGTGATGACCGGATACAGCGCCGTATTGGTGTGATACGGCGAACATTGAAATTGAATCGTCTGGTACCCCTCCTCCGCAAGTCGGTCACGCAGACTGCGGACCATGCGCGACTTGCCGATCCCGGCTTCACCGCAAAGGATGACCACCTGCCCTTCACCGCAGACAGCTTCGTGCCATCGACCCAGGAGAAGCGCCGTTTCGTGCTCCCTGCCTATGAAATGGCCCAATCGGCCGGCTCGATAAGACTCGAACCGGCTGGCCGACGGTTTGATGCTTAGCACCTGCCAGACATGCACCGGCGTTTCGAACCCCTTGAGTGAATAGGCGCCTCGATCCGCAAACTCGAACTCGCTTCCGACCAGGCGCTTCGTCGTCGAGTCAACAACCAATTGGTTAGGTGCGGCCAACGCCTGCAGGCGAGCGGCCAGATTCGGAGTTTCCCCGAAAACAGACCGCTCCTTCGCCGTTTCCTCTCCCATGACCTCGCCCACGATGACGTGGCCTGTTGCGATCCCGATTCGCGCAGCAACTTCAAACGCCTGTTGGGCGGGATATTCGCGGGGAAGGGTCTTGACCAAATCCAGCACGGCCAGTCCGGCATGCACCGCTCGTTCCGCGTCATGCTCGTAGGCATGAGGATATCCGAAGTACACCAGAAGCCCATCACCCATGTATTTTGCGATATAGCCGTTGAATCGGCTGATCGCTTGGCTACAAGTATCCAGAAAACGTCGGATGGCCGTTTGGAGGTCTTCAGGGTCCAGCTGACTCGCGAGTGCCGTCGAGCCCACAAGGTCACAGAACATAATCGTCAATTGACGACGTTCTGCTTGATCTCGACTGGAAGGTAACGGCGTGATGTCTTTCGCGGTGGGAATAGTTAGAGTGGCTGCAGTATCGCCTTCGCCGGTTGCCGACAGTTGCGCCATTGCACGCAGAAGTTGCTTTCGATGGCCAAGCACAATGCCCATCGACGCCAAATCGCCGTCATTCAGCTCAGGCAAGACATCCCATGTAATGGCGTTCTGCTCAAACAGCTCTCGATAGCGAGCAAGGCCGAGACTTTGCAGCCATGCAGCGACCGGATCATTCATGATGAATGCTTACACGCGACACACGGGTTCAGAACCTCTTGCAGCCGACGAAGCATTGACCGATAATGATCGGCATGATCGAGAGTCCTTCTTCGACCAAGACCGGTCATCGGACCATTGTCCGACACATCGAGTATCGACTCGTCTGCATCGGCATGTCGGTCATCGCGTACTTGCTCGAAAGAGCCGTCCTGCGCTCGATCAAACGCGGCGTAGACGCCACGCCTAACGCTTAACGCCCCCGCACCAGATCAAAGACCAGTCCGGCCGCCAACAGGCAGGCCGCGATGCCGAACGTTATCGGTATCCATCCGGCGACGGTCTCCGATGTGGCCGTGAGCCCGCTGGCGAGAATGCTTGCCGCTGCGGTCAGACCCAATGTCAGCCGTCGCCCCGTCCGACGAACCATATCTTCGAGCGAATCAGCCCGAAAATTCACGACCAGCTTCTGGCCCGGCCTCGCCCCGATGAGACGTTCGATGGCTTCCATCACCTGCTCGGCCCGCACCTTAAGTTTCTGAGACTGATACGCGAGCGCCTTGGGATCGAGCGAAGCCCCCATGCGCTTGATCATCACGCGCATCAAGAACTTGCCCGCAACATCATAGGGGTCAAGTTTCGGATCGAGAGCCGCCGTCGCCAATTGAACTTGCGCCAGAGCCTTAGCGGCGAGCGTGAGCGAGGCCGGCAGCGGCACGCCGTGTCGAAACGCGGTCGCGCTCATTTCCTGGAGGAGCGGTCCAATCTGCATCTCTGCGAGAGCCGCCTTGCGGTACTTCGCCATGACTTCGCCGATTTCACCTTGAAAACGAGGAACGTCCAGATCGCTGCGGTCGGTCGAACCCGTCATCATCAATGTGACATCGCTGAGAAAGACAACGTCTTCTTTCCACAATGCCATCAGCATCAACAATAGATGCTCCCGCAAACCGGCATCCAAGGCACCCACCATTCCGAAATCGAGCATGTAGATTCGGTCCTTCCACCACATGAGATTGCCCGGATGAGGATCGGCATGGAAGAAGCCGTCGACGACGATCTGTTTGTAGAAACCTTCCAACAGCTGACGGGCCGCTTCGATACGCTCCGGACCTTCCGGCGCCCGGGCAATCGGGGCCCCTTGAATTTCCTCCATCACCAATAAGCGGGCTGTCGAGATCTCTTGGTAGACAGAAGGAACTGCCAGTCGATCATAGTCTGTAAGCAGGGTCTCCATCCGTCCGATGTTTTCGATTTCTTGACGGAAGTCGAGTTCGCGCTGGAGCGATGTGGAGAGGTGCTTGAACACCGCTTCCATATTGACCACCTGCCGGAGGGCCTGGCGCTGCCCGACTTTCTGAGCGAAGATCTCGAGCAGGGCTAGATCCTGTTCGATGTCCGCCCGGGCGGTGGGCCGCTGAACTTTCACGACGACTCGATCACCGTTTTCAAGCGTGGCCCGATGGACTTGGGCGATTGTCCCGGCAGCCAGCGGCTTGGGATCGATCGACTCGAACACATCTTCCCACGGCACCTTCAATTCTTGCTCAGCGACACGGACTACTTCTCTCTCAGGCATGGGTGGCACGTGACTCTGCAACATCGCCAACTCTTCGATATATTCCTCAGGAAGGAGATCCGGGCGAGTTGACAGCACTTGCCCGAGCTTCGAGAAAGTCGGGCCCAGCTCCTCCAGGGCGGCTCGTAGGCGCTTGGCCTGCTGACGACGAACCGAACGGTCCGCTTGGTCGGGCTGACCAAAGAGTTCCTTGAGACCATGCTTCGCCATGATCGTCGCGATGTGGATGGCTCGTCTCCCCAGGTGAGGCTCAGGAGTGTGAGTTTCACCCTGCGATTGAAATATTCGCCCCGATTCAGGAATCGGCTCACCCGCGGACGGGAGGGTATTCACAATAATGACGGTGCAATGAGAATTGTGACTGATGCGGTTCGGGACGTTACCGAGCAAGAACTCCTTTCGCCCGGTCATGCCCGAATTACCCACCACCAGGACATCGATGGCTTCACGCTCGGCGGCACGGACGATCGTCAATGCCGGATCGGAGTCTATGGCGACAACGGCATGCCCCCGCTCTCCAGCCAGCTGCCTGACGAGATGCGCAAGCTCATCATTGGCGGCAGCGGCCCTGGTCTGCTCTGCTGCGCCTGATTCTGTGGTGGTCGGGTGTTGCGGCACGATGACCTGCACCACAAACAGCTCCGCCCCGTAGCGGTCGGCGAACTCGGCGGCCCACCGGACGGCATGATCCGCCGTTTTGGATCGGTCTGTACCGACCATCACGCGTCGTATGGCGCGGTTCTGAGGATGATTCTCCATAATCCTTGCCAACCTCACCGACGATGATCGGGAAAGAGTATGACTAGTGCCGCGATTGCCTGTCAATTATGTGGGGACGGGAGAGAGGCCCAGAACGTGGGGCAGCGTCGATTCGTTGACGGCCAATCGATCGCGTCCGTATGATCCTTCACCTATGTCGAACCGTCACGAACTGGGGCAGATCAACCCCGCCTTGCTTGTCGTTCTGATCGTGCTTATCGTGACCGCTGTATGGGTTTGGAAACGGCTGCCGGTTGACACCCAGGACTATATCGTCGATCAGGCAGTACCGATGGCGGCGATGGGCCTAACGATTGCCGTTTTGCTGTTCATTCCTATAAGAGCGCTCCGTCGCCGCAGTACGAGAAGGCAGGAACGAACCAGGCTCCTGACCCAGTTCGAGCAAGAATCTGCCCGGGATAAAAGGCTTGAGCTTGCTTTTGCCTTGCTTGAACTCAATGAGTACCGAGTCGATGGGCTCGAATCAGCCGTCCCTGCCTTGAAAGAGCTGTTTGCCACGACGTTGCAACGGGCGCTGGACGACAAACAGCATCACATCAGAGGAATGGCAGCCAGTCATCTGGGCGCGTTGCAAGACATGTCCGTGGTATCGCTGTTGGTCAAGGCGCTGGACGATGACCATGCCTACGTGCGTTCCTGCGCCGCCTTGGGGTTGGGACGATTACGGGCAACCGCCGCACGTGAACGACTGAAGATCGTCATGGAACAGGATTGGGATCAAACCGTCAGAAGTCGAGCGAGGGAAGCACTGGAACGGATGCGGGAATAAAAGACAAGCGATCGACCGATCTCCACTAAGCCGCTGGCGTGGCTTCGTGCGCTTCGCTGCGGCTGTCACAGTGAGGTTCAGCGGTTTGAGGCACGGCTTCGGCCACGGACTCAAGACCATGATGGTGACGGTACTCCCATCCGATGATCAGTAAGACGGAGAATCGTGATTCTCTCCTGCTCTTTTCGCGCCTGTGCGAGATCAAAAGCCGACTGCATCCCCAGCCGCATGGTCCGCGCCGCTGCCGAACGTCTTTTCCAACGGCAAGGCTATATCCGGCGAGACCGCGCTTCGCGGATGATGTTATCTAGCTGTTGCCGCGTCACCTTCATCGCCTTGGCGGCTCCTCAAACCCTGTCCAGCGCGCACCCCTATCAGAAACTTTAGGGCAACCTCAACGATTTAATTCGGTTGCACCGCGGCGCTTAAGGAAGTTGATCATCTCAGCTGATTCAGCATAATCCAGCGGCGTTTTTCCTGAGTTGTCACGAGGCATGATCGTAGCTCCACGCGCAACTAGAATCTCAGCTACAACCAAGTTGTTATCCATCGCAGCGATGTGAAGCGGTGTTCTACCAGTGCTATCTCTATGAGCTACCTTCGCACCATGCTTCAGGAGTTGTTGGATAACGAGAGTCGCCAGTGCTTTACTGGCACCAGAAGGTTGGTTCAAGGTATACTTATTCATTGCCACCGCTAGATGAATTGGGATCCCTTCGAGACCAGTGAGCCCACTCTCCCCTACAACATTCGGGTCGGCTCCAAGATCCAACAAAAGATTGATTGTACGGTATTGCTCTTCTTCGTAAATCGGGTTTCGCAATGCCACTATAAGCGCTGTCTGATCCCGATCATCTTTCGCGTTAGCGTCTAAATTTTCTTCACGTCGTAAGCGGATCAATTCAGCAGTGTCATTTCTCTCCGTAGCTCTGATAAATCGTATGACTGAGTCCTTTGCAGTATCGACGCTTTGGATACCGTGAGATCTCAAAACCTCCACAATTCTGGGCTGGTTATAATAAATCGCCCACTCCATCGGAGTTCGACCCTCCATTTTATTTCGGAAATTAGCACCATGTTGAATGAGTAACTCGGTCAATTTCGCCCACCCTTCTGAAATCGGAGCAAATAGTATCTCATTGTCGTAGATGTTTGATACCTTGCCGCCGTGAGCGAATAGAGCATTTGCAATTTCAATCGTAGTTTCTTCACTCTTTAATCCTTTGTTTTCATACTTTTCCTTCTTGCCTCGCAGCCAAGCTCCTTCGGTTATAAGTGTGTCTAGAGCTGACGATTGTCTTTGGCGATAACATGCAAGGGGCGCCCTGGTGCAAGTTGCATCTCCCTGAGACGGGGTCCTGACTTCAGCTTGTCGACCTTTACATACAACACGTATCTTCCGCAGTAGATCCGGTAGTAGTTGACACCTTCGTACTTTTCACGAAATGGGTCCATCAATACTGGACCAAATTGCTCGTCGATCCATCTTGCAATGCATACGGAATATTCCTCCTCCGAAGCAGGATCTCCGCGTAGTAATAGATTGCGAATGATTGGCTCGTGAGTGCCTAACTTGACCTTCCGAAATGCGGGTTGAGCGGATGCATGTGCTCGCCACAGAACTGACAACGCAAACAGTTTCAGGGCTGCGTAGTCGACGTCCGAGAGGTACCAGGCCACGATCTTACCGTTGTGTCTGATCGGCGTGAACTCATCGAAACGCTGTAATAGCACCCGAGATGCATAGTCATCCCAAGGTCCGAATCGCGTTTCCCCATCTTTGGTGAGGATTGTGTCGTCGTAGATTCCGATTGGAACCTTTTTCGGATACGTATTGGAAGCGT
Source organism: Nitrospira sp. (assembly GCA_029194675.1). NCBI lineage: Bacteria > Pseudomonadati > Nitrospirota > Nitrospiria > Nitrospirales > Nitrospiraceae > Nitrospira > Nitrospira sp. The sequence goes on from JARFXP010000004.1 coordinate 393,860, forward strand.
TGCTGATCAATTTGTACGGGCCCTCACCCTGAGGGGGCAACTCGTAGAACGCCTTCGGCACTACATGAGCTTTGACTGGCCGGCCGACTTCTCCTGTGAGCTTGCACGTAATCATCGCGCTACTGGCTCGTGATGGTTGCTTTTGTTTAATCACTTGTCAGCGCTCCCTTGTGCCGCTTCGCCGTGTTATGTAGACCGGCATAATTCCCGCAATGGCCCGTACCTGGAAAGGATTGAACCTCGTGCGTAAAAGGATGGATCATGGACAACACGGTAGTGCGGGCAGGTCTTGCAATCATGCATGGCATCTACAGTTGTGCTCCAGGGAACAGATGATGCCCACTCGAATTGTAGAGGATTGGAGACAGAAGGCAAGAAAGATGCGCTGCCGCGGACGGCTCTGACGGAAACCTGGCGCTACTAGCTGGCGAGCAGCTCAATGGTGGAAGAGCCGTTCTGCAAAGTTTTCTCGACTTCCTACCGCACCTCACGTATGACGTCGCCAAAGAACCCATATTGTTCTGCAATAGAGTGGCACTATGGAGCGAATCATCAGCCGTGGCCGGAACATAAAACCGAACATTTCTGCATTGGGAGAAAGCGGACATTTCTATTTGGGTTTGGCATTGGCTTCAGCATCGCTTGCACCCCGGCTGGAACGAGGGTATCCTGAAACCCTCAACCGGTGACCAACGAGGTGCCATGGCCCCCCTGCAACAAACCATTAAAGCTGTGATTCGCGCCGGTGACGAGGTCGGCTATGTCGCGGAGTGTCTGGAGATTGCTGTCGTCACGCAAGGGCGGACGCTGGATGAAACGGTGAAGCATCTTCAAGAAGCCACCGCCCTGCATCTGGAGGGAGAGCACCTGGCTGATTTTGGGTTGAGAGAGAAACCCACCTTGGTGCTGACCATGGAGCTGGATCCAGCCCATGCCCAAGCTTCGTAGACTCGCCGGTCGCGAAGTCCTGAGCATCCTTCAGGGCTTTGGTTTCCAGCAAGCCTCCCAGCGAGGAAGCCATATCAAGCTGGTCCGTGAGGTCGCAGGAGCGCGTCAGGTGTTGACGGTTCCTCTCCATCCTGAAATAGACCCTGGAACTTTACGCGCCGTTTTTCGTCAAGCCAGTCGCTTCATTGCAGAACAGGACCTCCGCCCACACTTCTACACGTCATAAGGCTGGAGCCGTTCAGAGCGACCAGAAAAAGGCGCCATGAACCATCCCGAAGTGTTCATTGGCGATGAGAGGATAATCGAATTCATCAATTGGACGCACGGTTGGTAGGTTCCGGTATCGTAAAATCGTTCAGTGGCTGAAAGCTCTCGGGTTTCAGCTCGACCGGCAGGCTGCCGGTCGTCATGAGGCCGGGTCAACCCCTCGGTCTGTTCCTAAACCCACTCAATCACGGCGATCTCAGGCCGACAGTTGAAACGAAACGGGAGAAAGGACCAACCTAGCCCTCGGTTGACGTACAGTCTGTGTTGACCTGATTCGTGCCAACCGGCCACGCGGCCATTACAGCCAGGGGGAAGCCAGAAGGTGGGTATTCCCGGCACCCTCCACTGGCCGCCGTGACTGTGTCCGCAAAGAATCAAATCAATGGCATGATGCGGCTCGACATAGTCGAGGATATTCGGCGCATGGGCCAGCAGCAACGTAAAGCGATGGTCGGCCTGAGGCGGAACACATCGCAGATCAGCACGATGAAGCGATGGATCATCGACGCCGACGATTGCCAGTTCCCCCTTTCCCGTCGACACGACGGCACTTTGGTTCACCAGCAGCGTGATCTTGTGTCGATCGGCAAGCTCGGAAAACTGTGACACAGGCACTCCGCTATAATGGTCGTGATTGCCCAACGTCATGTACAGGGGTGCGATGGCGCGGAGCCGTTCAAGGAAACGAAAGAGGTGAGGCAGACCTTCCGGTACGTTGAGCAGATCCCCGGTGATGAAAACCCAATCAGGGTGGAGTTCCCTCACGGTTTCGACAATACGATCATGCCTCGGATGATATCGATCCAGGTGTAGATCCGTGAGATGGACGGCGCGACGACCGGCAAAGGTGCCATGTACCAGGATGTGCTTCGTAACCTCATGATCGGAGAGACCGACTTCCCATTGTGGGACGAGACTAAACGTTCGATAGAGTGGCTCGCTTAAGCAATGCCCGATAAACGATCGCGCGCGATCAGGCCATGACACCGCCCGTCGCCTGCTCATTCTGCAACCTGTCGTTTGCCTGATCGATTCCGCATGGACGAGAGGAGTATACCATGGGTTTGTTTCTCACCAGATTTGATAGCACATTTCCTCGAACAGCCGGCATGCAGACAAAGGAAAACGCGTGACGCTACCAATCGACCCTTTCCTCACCGACAACTTGCCTGGAATCGGCGGACAAATCCGCACCCTGCCCGAAGATTTCCAAGTCGAAGAACGGCCGCTCTATCTTCCTTGCGGTGAAGGCGAACATCTGTACGTGACCATCACTAAACGTGGTCTTTCCACGCCGGATCTCGTCCGTCGACTCTCATCTTCATTGGGGATCAAAGCACAGGCCATCGGTGTGGCAGGACTGAAGGACGCGCGAGCCGTCACGACCCAGATGGTATCCTTGCAAGGCATCCACCCGGAACAACTCTCTCGCCTCAGAATTGATGACACCGTCCTAAACGTACAGATCCTCGGGCGCCATCGTAATCGGCTACGAACCGGCCATCACTCCGGCAATCGCTTCCGTTTAATCATCCGCAATGTCGCCGGTCACTCGGCTGAAACCGTGCCGGCCGTCCTTCAACAACTGAGCACACGCGGTGTGCCCAACTACTTCGGCCCTCAGAGGCAAGGGAAGGACGGTGAGAACTATCGCATCGGCGCTCTATTGCTGCATGATGCGCGGCGGCGCGAGAGGATGAATCGCGCCACACGCATCTGGTATCTCAACTCCTACCAATCATTCTTGTTCAATCGAATACTTGCGCGAAGGATCAGCCATCTCGACAAGATCTTCGTCGGTGATTGGGCCATGAAGCTAGAGAATGGCGCCTGCTTTCAAGTCGAGGATGCCGACAAGGAACAGCCGCGCGCGAATCGTTTCGAAATCAGCCCGACAGGCATCCTCTTCGGCTCGCGCGTGTCCTGGGCAAGTGACGAGCCTGGTAGCATCGAGGAGGCCGTCATCTCCGAAGCAGAGGCAACGAAGGAAACTCTCGTCGCCGCCGCGAAGGCTTGCGGATTCCGTGGCGAGCGCAGAGCGCTTCGCATCCCCCTCGCTGAACTAGAATGGTCTTTGGACGGGGATACCCTCACGCTCTCCTTCAGTTTACCTCCCGGTGCCTACGCCACAAGCGTGCTTAGAGAACTGATGAAGGTATTTCCCACCAACTCTTAGTTCCTCTCATTTTCTTTCTCCTGCCGCTGTGGATGGTACAATACGGGCACATTGAGTGAGTATCGCGATGAACCAATACCAAGAACGCGTATACCTTCAAGGGCACATCATCGACTCTCTCGTGCTGGCGAAGGTGTTGGATCTCATCCTGATGATGGGGGGAACATTTGACCTGGAAGATGTTCACATCGGAAAGACCAGGGAAGAACCGTCTCGTGCTCGTATCCGAATCCAAACAGGATCGAGACCGCTCTTAGACGATATTCTGAAGACGATTCAACCACACGGCGCCTCGATTGAACGTGAAGCAAACTGCCGCATCGAACAAGCGCCCGCCGATGGGGTGTTACCCGATGGCTTTTACGCCACGACGCATCTGCCCACCCAGATCCGACTCAACGGTCGATGGTTGGACGTGGATCGGATTGAGATGGACCTCGCCATCGTGGTCAGCGAGACGGGGTCCAGCGCCCAGGCCGTACCGATGGGCGAAGTTTGTCGTGGTGATCAGATCGTGGTCGGTCGGGAGGGTGTACGTGTCACACCACTGCAGCGTCCACTCGAACGGGACGTCTTTGGATTCATGGAGTCTCAGGTCTCGGCTGAACGGCCTCATGGCCATATCATCGCCGATATCGCGACTCGGATGAGGCAATTGCGAGAACGGCATCGACATGGACAGACGGATTCCAAAGTCTTGTTGGCGGGAGGACCAGCGATCATTCATGCCGGGGGCCGAGAAGCCCTCACCTGGCTGATTGAACAGGGATTTATTCATATACTGTTTTGCGGGAATGCGCTGGCGGCGCATGACATGGAAGCAGATCTGTTCGGCACGTCGCTCGGCTATGGGCTTACTGCCGGACGAGCTGTCCCGCATGGTCATGAACTCCATTTGAGGACCATTAACCGGATTCGTACAATCGGCAGCATTGAAACGGCAGTTACTTCCGGAGTGATCAAACAGGGGATCATGGCTGCTTGTGTCAGGCAAGGTGTGCCGGTGGTCATGTCCGGAACGATTCGCGATGATGGTCCCTTGCCCGGAGTGATAACGGATTCTGTTCACGCACAAAGCGCGATGCGCGCCTTGATCCCCGGTGTCGGGCTGGCTCTCCTTGTCGCCTCGACGCTCCACTCCGTGGCGACCGGTAATTTGCTGCCCGCTACCATCCCCACAGTTTGTGTTGACGTCAACCCGTCGGTCCCGACCAAGCTGGCCGATCGCGGGAGCTTTCAGGCCGTTGGCCTCGTCATGGATGCGGCATCGTTTCTGTCGGAACTCGCCCGGCTGTTGGGAAGGTCGACATGAGCCGCCTCCTCGTCTGTCCTCCTGATTATTTTGGGATTGAGTATGAGATCAATCCCTGGATGCGGCTTACTAATCGCGTGGATCATGGACGGGCGGTGCGACAGTGGCACGAATTGGTGCACGTGCTTGAAAAGGACCTGGGTGCCGTTCTCGAACGAATGACTCCCATTCCTGAGTTACCCGATCTCGTATTTACGGCGAACGCCGGCATCGCCATTGGACGGACCGCCGTCGTGAGTCGCTTCCGGTATCCTGAACGGCAACGAGAAGAAGCTCACTTTGAGAATTGGTTTCGTGGGCATGGCTATGAGGTGATGACGGTAGAAGCAGGCCTGCATTTTGAAGGCGCGGGGGATCTCCTGGGCTTTCCGGAATACTGGTTCGGCGGATATCGACAACGATCGGATATTCGCGTCTTCCCGGTCCTTAGCGAACATTTTCACCGAGAAATTATTCCGCTCGAGCTCGTCGATAGCCGCTTCTACCATCTGGACACCTGTTTCTGTCCCTTGAGCGGCGGCGAGCTCCTCTATTTCCCCGCCGCCTTTGATAGCTATGGCCAGACGGCGATTGCAGAACGTGTTCCGGACAAGTTGCGTCTCACTGTTCCGGAAGATGAAGCTCTGAAGTTCGCCTGCAATGCCGTCTGTGTCGGGAAAGACGTCGTCCTCCCTGTCGGATGTCCCACCACTCAGGCTTGGCTCCGCAGAAGAGGGTATGAAACCCACCAGGTTCAGCTCGATGAATTCATGAGATCCGGCGGCTCGGCTAAATGCCTTACGCTGGCGCTGGACTGAGAGAAGTCATTGGTCAGCAATCATTCGGTCGCGATCAATAATAACTCTTAACTAATGCCCAATGACGAATGACTCTTGACGAATCATCTTTTTCTGAACAAAAACGCTCCATACAGGCCGGCAATTGCGATCGTGACGAGTTCAATGGTCAGGAGCATACGGCTCACGACAGCTTCTGGGGCTGGAGGAGAGAGGATGAAATACATCCCGAGAAACTCCGGTGTCTGTGTCGGTGGTGTCTCCCATGGAGGAAACAATACGGCCAGAATCAGAACGATGACCATCCCGTAGAGCACCGTGAGATTGAGCTGGTGCGGTGTCGACGTAATGTGGGGTTGAGAAGCAGGCGGGCTATCAGATCGACCGTCGAGCCGCCGACCGCATTGGATACAGAAACGATTGATCTCCGGTTGTGACCGGCTACAGGCAGGACAGCTTTGCATAATCGGACCAAGGAAAGCTCACCGCATAGAGAGATTACAGGAAAGAAACGTGTTTTCCCAGTACCACTCCCGCCCACATGGCTCAAGCCGCCTTCATTGACAGGCCTTTGACGCCTTCCTATAATCCGCCCTCCTGAATGGATGGGTGATGATTTCGCCATGAGGCTGAATCGCGTATGCCGACCACGATCAACAAGATCGGCGTTATTGGAGCCGGAGCCTGGGGCACTGCCTTGGCAAAGCATCTGGCCGAAAAGGGTCTGGAGGTTCGTCTCTGGGCGCATGAGCATAACGTCGTCGACGCCATCAACTCCTCGCACGAAAACCCGGTCTTCCTCAAAGACGTCCCTCTTCCTCCAGGTTTGACGGCCACCTCCTCGCTCTGCGAGGCAGTCACGAACCGCGACGGGGTTCTGTTTGCCGTTCCTTCACACCTCGCCCGGTCCCTGTTGCATCAGTTGGCACTCTCCATCTCTGGTCCCCTGCCGTTCGTCTGTGCAACCAAGGGCATAGAAGAAGACACGGCCAAATTGATGACCCAGGTCATGGAGGACGAGTTGCCGCCGTCCATGCACCGCTCCTTCATGGTTCTCTCCGGGCCGAGTTTTGCGTCGGAACTGAGCGCGGGCCTGCCCACGGCCGTGTGTTTGGCCGGCACCGATCAGCAGTTGGTGCGGTGGTTTCAAAGTGCGTTGATGACGCCTGCGTTTCGTGTATACGTTGATACCGATACAATCGGCGTTCAGCTCGGCGGTGCCTTAAAGAATATCATGGCGCTGGCTGCCGGTGTGATCGATGGTCTGGACCTTGGGCTCAATGCCCGCGCGGCGCTCATTACCCGAGGCCTGGCTGAAATTATCCGGCTGGGCGTGGCAATGGGAGCCGATCCTCGCACGTTCTATGGACTTTCCGGGGTCGGCGACCTGGTGCTGACCTGTACCGGCACACTGAGCCGAAACCATTCGGTAGGCGTTCGGCTGGGCAAGGGAGAAAAGTTGGAGACGATATTGGCCGGAATGCAGGCTGTCGCAGAAGGGATCCGGACGAGTCGTGCAGCACTCACGTTAGCCCGTCGCTATCAGGTCGATATGCCGATCATACAAGAAATCAACGCCGTTCTGTATGACGACAAATCTTGCAGACAGGCCGTCCGTGATTTGATGGAACGGGACGCCAAATCAGAGAAAGGACGGACATGAATCCGGAAGGACTCGAACGGCTGTTACAACAGGTCCATCAAGGACATGTTACGGTGCAACAGGCGCTTCAGCGCTTGCGGTCACTGCCTTTTGAGGATCTGGGCTTTGCCTCGCTCGATCATCATCGGTCGTTACGACAGGGGTTCCCCGAGGTGGTCTTGTGTGAAGGGAAAACCCCGGCGCAGGTCGTCGCCATCGCGCGGGCACTCATCAAGAAAGAGGGGCCGTTTCTGGCGACTCGCGCCGATCCATCGGTCGCGCGTGCCATTCGCCGTCTGGATCGGCGCGCACAGTACTATCACGATGCACGCATTGTGGCGATTCACTCGTCCAGGCAGAAGCACCATGGGCATATACTCGTGGTCACCGCTGGAACTGCGGACGTGCCCGTGGCGGAAGAAGCCCGTGTGACCGCAGAAGTGATGGGAAGCCACGTCGAACGGCTGTATGATGTCGGTGTCGCCGGCATCCACCGGTTGCTCGGAAAGAAAGATCGGCTGTTTGAGGCACAGGTCGTGATCGTCGCTGCCGGGATGGACGGCGTCCTGCCGAGTGTGGTGGGAGGTTTGGTCCACTGTCCCGTCATTGCCGTGCCGACCAGCCGAGGCTATGGTGCGAGTTTCGGCGGAGTTGCTGCGCTGCTGACCATGCTCAATTCCTGCGCGGCGGGTGTGGGAGTGATGAACATCGACAACGGATTCGGCGCGGCCTGCCTCGCGCACCGGATCAATATGTTGGGGGCGAAGAATTAGGCGCGGAAGAGACAATGGGACACTATTTCACTTCCAGCATGCCCCGCTTCGGCCAAGCAACCATCACGGTGCGTAACCCCTTCTCTCCGTTTGCCAACAACTTTGTCCGCACTTCATACGAATAGGTGCCCACCTCGGCAAGTTGTTTGCGGTGATCCTGCCCATCCCACGCAAGTTCGACGGCCACTGTCGATCGTTCCAGCTCCCTAGTTTCCGCTGGTGGGATGAGAAGAGGCTGTCGGTGCGTGAGGAATCGGAGCGAGGTCTTCGAAGGTGAACTAATGAGCGATGTCACCTCAAGAATGAGGTCTCCTTTGACTTCTTTCGGAAGCCGCACCGTGACGGAAAACTGAAGAGGCCCGTCGCCCAGAGTATAGGGTGTCGGCGCAATGGTGAGTTCGACGATTTTGAGCCCAGGCTCGGGCCTGGGAACGCGAGGGGGCTTCACCTTTGAGAGACTGTCTGCTGGAAAGAATGCAGCCAGACAACCGCAAAGGGCGAACAACAGGAGCAGGATTTTCGGAGGATGTCGGTTGTTCGAGGACTTCAATGAAAAACCAGAATCTACTTTCATGGGTGAAAATGGCTGGCTCGCCACGATGCACGGTGAATGCGCTCAACACATTGTTAGGGGGATAACATAGCATCCCCGGGGTGTCAACGAAGCGTCGACAATGAAGCATCGATTGCCGTTCGGCAAGACGTTTGGGTAAGATGTCCGGTCATTTTACCTGTGGCAAGTGAGGAACTCGGTGGGCCGCCATTTACACTTCGATTGTTTCTCCGGCGTCAGTGGAGACATGGTCTTGGGCTCACTGGTCAGCGCCGGGCTCTCGTGGACAGAGTTAATTAACGGCCTCAAACGCCTACAAATCAACGGTTACCGACTGCGAAAGCGTGAGGTGCATCGTGGCGCGCTCCCGGCGATAAAGGTCGACGTGATCGTTCAACAGGGGTTTCAACGGCCGCTGACCCTCTCACGTATCCGAAAGATCCTTGCCGGCAGCACGCTGCCTGGGCCGGTCAAGGAACGGAGTCGGTCGGTCTTCGATCGGCTGGCTGAAGCGGAAAGCCATGCCCACCGAGTCGATGTGAAGGAGGTTCACTTTCACGAAGTGGGGGTTGTGGATTCGTTGATCGATGTCGTCGGAGGCGTACTCGGTTGCCATCTCTTGAACATCACCCGAGTCACATCGTCTCCCATCAATGTAGGGGCCGGTTCCGTTCAGACATCACACGGGCTCTTACCGGTTCCAGGACCGGCTGTGGCGGAGCTGGCGAAGGGAATCCCGATCTATGCCGCCGGCCCATGCTGCGAGCTCGCAACTCCTACCGGGGTTGCGCTGCTCAGCACATTGGCCTCGGAATTCGGCCCTATGCCGGCCATGAAAAGTATGGCAGTAGGATATGGGGCCGGCGACCACAATCCAGACGGGTGGCCCAACGCCTTGCGCGTGTTTATCGAGGAAGAGTCCACATCCGAGACACGTCAGACCGAGCGGGTGATGCAGATTGAGACGAATCTTGACGACCTCAGTCCACAGACATACGAATACCTCATGGAACAGCTCTTTCAAGTCGGTGCTATTGATGTCGCGTTGGCTCCCGTCGTCATGAAGAAAAGTAGACCAGGCGTCGTGCTGAGCTGCATGGTCACCGAAGACCGGACGGATGCCGTCCTCGAAGTTCTCTTCCAGGAAACAACCACGCTTGGAGTACGTTTTCACGAGGTACGCCGACGAGTCCTCCCTCGACGATTCATCGCTGTCAGGACCCGAGGCGGAGTCGTTCGCATGAAAGTCGCGGAAGTCGGCGCCGGATGGGAAAAAGCCTCCCCCGAATACGAGGACTGCAAGGCCATCGCAAAACGAACTGGTCGCCCCCTCAAGACGGTTATGGAGGAAGCACTGCTGGCCTATCGACAAGGATTCCCAAAGCACAGGATGATCAACTTGCGAGGCCGGGCGTGACCGTTCTGTACTACGTGCTCCTCTTTGTCGTTTCCGTTGCGGTCACGCTTGGTGGTTGCGCACTCTTTACCAATGCCATTGAATGGCTGGGCAAGCGGCGAGGTATCTCCGAGGGAGCCGTAGGCAGCATCTTTGCCGCAATCGGCACAACCCTGCCTGAAACCTCGATCCCGATCATTGCGATTTTCTTCGGCGAAAGCCGGGAAGAGGTTGAGGTTGGTTTGGGCGCCATCTTAGGGGCGCCTTTCATGCTCAGCACGCTGGTGTTGCCCATATTGGCCGTTTTGCTGTTGCTCTATGCACGAGCCGGCAAGCGGACTGCACGATTTCATCTCAACTATCGGGAAGTGCTGACGGACCTGACGTTTTTTATGATCGGATATTTTATCGCTTTGGGTTGCGCCTTCGTGCCCTCCAGGCTCATCCACCTCATCGCGGCCGTCATATTGATCTGTTTGTATCTCTACTACATGAAGCTCAAATTCGCACCGACCGAGGGCGAAGAAGGGGGTGAGTTGGAGCCGCTGATTTTCGACAAGGGCGCCGCCATACCGTCGTATGCAATGATCGGATTTCAGGCCCTCTTGGGTTTAGGCGGATTGATAGTGGGCGCCCATTTGTTCGTCATGGCGGCAGAATCGATGGCCGGCTTATTCGCCATGTCGCCGTTGATTTTGGCGCTGCTGATCGCACCGCTCGCCACCGAACTGCCGGAGATGTCCAACAGCTTTCTCTGGCTCTACCGCAAGAAAGACCGGCTCGCCGTGGCCAATGTCACAGGGGCCATGGTGTTTCAAGGCACCTTCCCGGTCACTCTGGGGTTGATCGGAACCGAATGGTCGATTGCACCATCGGCATTGACCACCATGATCTTGGCCGTGCAGGCGGTGGGACTCTGCCTCCTGCAGATTCTGATAGGCGGTCAGTGGCGGCCGTGGCTACTCGCCGCCGGGGCTCTGTTCTATGTCGGCTATACGGTGCATCTCTATGTCAACTGAATCGCGATCACTTCGCAAACGTTCCTCCTCTCCCCAACTACCTTTGCTGGGAATCACAATGGGAGATCCAGCCGGCATCGGCCCGGAAGTGATCGCCAAGGCTCTATCTGGAGCTCGCCTGCACAATGTTTGCCGACCGATCGTCATCGGATCGCTGCCTGTAATGGAGCGAACGATCAAGGCACTGAAGCTCAAACAGAGGGTCCTCGCTGTTGACGGCCATCAAACATTGATGCCGCAAAGAGGAACGGTGGCTGTGCTGGACCCGCTGGAGACACCGCTGGGAACGTTCAAGCCTGGTATCGCGGCAGCAGAGACCGGTGCCGCTTCGGTCGCCTTTATCAAGAAAGCTGTCGAACTGGCTCAGCTCGGCTGTATCCAGGGAATGGTGACGGCGCCCATCAATAAAGAAGCCATCAATATGGCCGGCTGCCGGTACCCAGGCCATACCGAATTGTTGGCCGATCTCACCCACGCGAACGAGTCAGGCATGATGATCGTGGGCGGGCCGTTACGCATCATGTTCGTCACGACACATGTCGCGATCAAAGAACTCTCGTTGCTGCTGACCCAAGCAAAGATTGAAAAGGCGATTCGTTTGGCCCAATTGGCGCTGACGACCTGGTTCGGCATCAAGCGTCCCAGGATAGGAGTGGCTGCCCTCAATCCCCATGCCGGTGAGCATGGATTGTTCGGCGATGAGGAAGCCCGCGTGATTCTTCCAGCCGCTCGTGCGGCCCAACAGAAAGGCATCCTGGCAAGTGATCCTCTACCGGCGGACACCCTATTCGGGAAAGCCGCGAACGGGTCTTTTGACGGCGTCGTCGCCCTCTACCACGATCAGGGCCTCATTCCCCTGAAGCTAGTCGCCTTCGGTACGTGCGTCAATCTCACCGTGGGCCTGCCTATCATCCGCACCTCAGTGGATCATGGAACAGCTTTTGATATCGTTGGGAAGGGCGTCGCCGATCCCGGAAGTCTGATTGAGGCCGTCAAGCTGGCTGCCAGGATTACTCAGAATAGAACGACGGAAACTCCAGCCACGAAGGGACGGGCCGGACGTGTCGCCTGATAGGTCGAAGGGGCTTACCGTGGTCCGGCAGCAGCTTGATGAATTGGAGATGCTCGAGAAACAGACATTTCAAGATCTGAACACCGTTGCTGGAACGGAGCGGGTAGCCAAATGGAAAGAGCGCACCGTGGCGCTTATCACCGATACCGTTGGCCATCTGGAAGGACAGGCGTTCACTCGTATCCAACCGGGACCGTCGTTTACCAATGACCTGGTCGAAGAGTTTACGGATCTCGTGGAATGTTATCGCTCGCCGCTGATAATACTAGCCAAGCGATTATCCCAGGCTCCCCCAACTGGGAGTTGAGGGTGGACTCCTCTTTCCCTCCTACAGCGATCAAACGGCTTGGACAGAATTTTCTCATCGACTCCAACATTGTCCGCAAGATCGTCGCGCTGGCTGAACTAACGCCGACCGATACCGTTTTTGAGATCGGACCCGGACGCGGCATTCTCACAGAAGCGCTCTGCCGTGCCGCCGGCCACGTGACGGCAATCGAGATCGATCCACGACTCCATGCTTACCTGACTGAACGACAGCCCCAGTTGTTGAATCTCACGCTCATCCTCGGCGATGCGATGACCTCTCCGATCGAACACCTTCCGATTGGCACCATCGTCGTCGCCAATCTTCCGTATAATTTGTCGACACCTCTCCTCTTTCGCCTTCTCGATCAGCGTCGCCGTTTTGCCCGCATGGTGCTCATGCTGCAAAATGAGGTCGTCGATCGATTGGTGGCCAAACCTGGAAGCTCAGATTACGGCGTCCTGTCCGTCATGACCCAATACTCGTCCGACATCACCAAGGCCTTCAAGGTCTCAGCAGAATGTTTCCGCCCTAGACCGGAGGTGAGCTCTGCTGTAGTTCTGCTAAAGGCCAGACATCAGAGAGGATTGAACCAGGAGGAAGAGCCCAAATTCGCAGCGCTGGTGAAAGCCGCCTTCGCGCACCGCCGTAAAACGCTGGTCAATTCGCTGAAAGATGAAGGGTACGAGCAGAAGCCGGTGACAGCAGCATTGAAGTTCCTCAATCTCTCTCCTTCCACCCGTGCGGAAGTCCTCTCTATCGAGCAGTTGATCGAACTGAGTCGCCGCATATAGGGGACGGGCTTCTCAAGTCTCCACCAATAGCAATTACCAGCATGGGACAAGCCGGCGGCAGACGGGATCCGAATCGATCTGAGATCGTGCACAGGCGAACCATCGATGGTTAAAAAGCATATTGTGCGGGCTCGGTACGCTACATGGGTCGCATGTGGATTTTGAACATGACGCGACGGCTTTTATCGCGGTCCAGCTGTCCGGCATCATTGTGTAGAAGGTTCTGTTTTCCACGCCCGTTCGCTGTGGCTTTCTGTAAGAAGCATTCATAAGCCCAAGGAAGCTTCTCGCGGATGACTTCCAAGCTTTTCGCCAACACCGCAAAAGAGCGGTCCTGACTGAGTCTCAGATTACGTATATCGTCCCCCAGATCGTCGGTGTACCCCTCAATGACAAACGCTTCCACTTCTTGACCACCAGATTGACAAGTGATTGCGGCGTAGTGAGGCATGGCCTCGGACAAGAAGGTTTCGGTGGTAGGGAGCAACGTGCTCTTCCCAAACTCAAAGTTGATCGCCGTATCCGGCACCGTGATCGTATGGACGTTCGGCCTTCTGGCTTCCGGCGGTGTATGGAGTGGGTCAAGTCTCGGTGTCATGTCCGTCGCTACGGTACGGCTCCTGACCGGATTGGTATTTCCCTCTTGGACTCGAGTCACATAGGTCACGAGCAAGAGAATGAAGATGACGGCGAGGGAGGTCATAAGATCTGCAACCCCGCTCGTCACCACGGCTGAGTTGTCACGACTGTCTTGTGCAAAGATCGACTTCATCCCCATCGTTCTCTCCGTGCCGTGTCATGTGAGGCGAGAGGACTTTCCTGGATCGGAGTCTTTATTCGCCGGACGCATATGTTCTACCGTCGCAGTTGTATTGCTCCTGAGTTTCTGGAACATCGTTTCCATCTCTGATGGAGACAGCTGCACCGGGGAAGATCGCTCTTTCATCGAGCGCTTGAGATCGTGAATGGCTTCCAGCAAGGAATTCATCATGGGTCTTAACGCCCGCTGAACCTCGTGACCGATCTCCCCGGGCAAATCATCACGTGTCATCGGTGAATGTTTGGAATTCAGCGCCGTAAGCGCTTGTGCAGCGGAGTTCAGAGCTGTGACGGTTGATCCGAGGCGTTGCTGCACGGCTTCTACAAGCTGATGCGTGGTATCGTTTCGGACAGGAGCGACTATGGTCGCTGGAGATCCGTTCGACGATGTGGAAGCCTGACCAGATTGATCGGCAGCTTTTTGAGGAAACATTTGGTCCAGGAGGGAAACACACTCTCGGTGTCGGTTGTCCAGCCGATGACAGAAACAATTTTCAAGGAGAGTGAACGCATTGGCGCAGGCCAAGCCGACGATGGATGTCACAAACTTTCCTGAGAGCCCGTTGATAAGACCTTGGATTCCATCGATCTCCGACCCATTCGCATGGAGTTTGCTGAGCCCGATCAAAATGGCAAGGAAGGTGAACATCAAACCCATACCCGTCATGAAGGCGGGAAGCTGTCTGTAAAAACGGATATTGAGCTGGGCTGTGCAGAGAGATTCGAACGAGAAAAACTCGCTTGCGGAGCGCTGGCTGTGGACTGTCGGCTCAAGAAACCAGGCAGATTGCTCTACCGCAAGAGTTTTGCGGTATGAGAGCCAGTCTCTGGCAAAAGCCTGCTCCGACCGTACCGCACGATCGAGGGCTTGCAGGTCATCAAGATCACGTCGCGTTTCCGCCGACTCATCAGGACGCGCCTGCCTTTTCGCCAACGTCGGAATGACAAGCCAGTCCTTGGACATCTGTTGGCGCGCCGATACCAGCGGCGCAACTGTTGCGTGGAACCGTGAAAGGGTCCGCCGAATTTGCACCAGACCTCGAATGAGCACCGCACTATGCCAAAGACAAAGGGTGAGGATACTCGCCGCGCCGATCCAGCTGAGCATAGGACTTTGAAGCCCGCCGACAGCCCTCACGTCGCGACTGAGCAGTTCCCAAAGAGCGGTAAACGGATCTACTTCATGCATCGGACGGACCTCGCTGGGGACCCAAGCCTCGATCTCAACAAAAGCAAAACTCGATCGTCTCCGTCAACTTCTGTGCCAGAGTGAAGAGTGTCGATAATGGGCCGTTTACGGCCATGATCTTGAGATACCGCAAGAGCTAAAAGGATATTCTTGCCGAGAAGGAGGCAATTTCTGCAGGGATCTGCCCTCCCCTAAGGTCGAGATAAAATTTTCCTCAGGTCGATTGAAAGTGGGGTTTCGTGTTATGGTTTGATATGTCTTTTGGCTTGGGATCACCAGAAGGTATCTCAAAAGCGACGGTTCCATGCTTTTAAGAACACGGTTGCGGCGGCTTACCCGAATTATCTGTGTGGTGTGCTCGGTAACGGGATGCGCAAGCGAATTCTCATTTTTCAGCGCCTCCGGAGAGCCGCTTCTGATTTCACGTCGTGGATATACATCAGACGAATGTACCCAAAAGGTTAAGGATGACGCTGCTCGCTTGGGCGTCACGTTACGATATGTTCACATCCGTGGCAGCGTCCTGGGTCGTTCGTTACTATGGCCCTTTGAACCGGGATACGCCTGTGAAGCTGCAATCGGCCCACCGCAGGGTCCAATCGGTACCTACCCGGGTGACCTCCGTATCATTTCTCACGGTTCATGACTCAATTGTTCCTCTCCCACTTCCTTTCTCCCTTTGAATTGACAGAACCCTGAGGCCGATGCTGTGGTCCACGATTTTCTCCAAATCGCTGGATGACCAGCTGACTGTCTTGCCTGCCTCTGCAGTGTCTCATCTGTAGGTGAATGTGCATCCCTCCCATGGAGCCTCGGTGAAGCTAAAATCGGAAGACACTGCTTCGACGATTCGCTTGTTGATTCAGGGGCTTTGGCTATACTTATCATGTGTGTGAAGCAGTGGTCGTGAGAGGGAGGGAGGAAGCATTGGCCCGGAGCGCGATGATTAAGGTCCTGTTGGTTGAAGACAACGATGTCGATGCGCGGCTGACTCAAGACATTCTGCTGGAATCGGACATGGAAGAATTCGAGGTCATCCACGTGACCCTCTTGAGTGACGCCTTTGCACGTCTGGCCCGAGCACGTTTTGACGCCGTCCTTCTCGACCTGTCCCTCCCCGACGGTTACGGACTCTCAACCGTGCGTCAAATGCAAGCCGCGAACCCGACCGTTGCCATCATCGTGCTGAGCGGACTCAATGACCAAACACTCGCGTTACAAGCCGTCCAGAACGGGGCACAGGATTATCTCGTCAAAGGAGAGGGTCAATCGGAGCTATTGATCCGTTCAATCCGCTATGCCATAGAACGGAAACGGGCTGAGGAGCGCCTGACCTACCTTGCCCAATATGATCAGCTGACGGGCCTTGTAAACCGCACTTTGTTTCGAGATCGCCTTATCCAAGCGATGGCGCGCAGCAAACGACTCCAACAGGCTCTCGGTCTCATGCTGCTTGACCTTGATCGATTCAAACCGGTGAACGATACCATGGGTCACGATGTTGGTGATCAGGTTTTGAAGGCCGTTGCGGAACGACTTCAACAGTGTGTGCGTGAGGTGGACACGGTCGCCCGCATGGGAGGAGATGAGTTCACGATTATCCTTGAAGGTCTGACGTGCGAAGAAGACATCACGCTTGTCGCACAGCGCATCACCAAGTTATTGGCGGAACCATTCCACCTTGGCCAGCACAGGGCGTTGATCGGAGTGAGTATCGGTATTACCGTCTACCCGACCGATGATCACGAGGTCGATGAGCTCTTGAAGCATGCCGATGCCGCAATGTATCGGGCCAAGCAGCAAGGGGGAAGCTCTTTTCAGTTTCACATCCCCGATGATTCGCCTTCCTCCACCCGCTTGAGTTAACGATCATCTACCGTTCGGGCGACTCTTGGCCGTTTCATCGTCCGATTTGAGCAAGCGGTTGATCGGAGACTGAATACGGACCCATAAGATTCGGTTCGAGTCGATTCATGGTCGGTAGGGCCGATGGCGCCGGGTTGGGGTGCGAATCGGGTGTCATGAGGATCCCCCAATGCTGATTGTTCCGACAGACATTGTCGAGAATCAACCCTTCGGCCTGCTGGAACAATAGAATGCCGCTCAGCATGTTTTCTTCACACAGATTCCGCACCAGTTCCGGACGACTGCCCGGATCCCTGACCGCGATGCCGAAATGGTGATTCTCAACACAGCGATTGTCTGCCACTCGCGGTTGAGCCCCAGCAAAGACGAAAATGCCCGACTCCCGATTGCGACACACTTCGTTGTCGGTGAATGCGACTCGACATTCGGGTCCATATAACACCACTCCCGACAAGATTCCTTCCATCGCTCGGCATTGCGTGATCATGCATGTGGAGTTGAGTATGTTGAGTGCCGAATGTTGATCGCTGCCGACATAGCGGAACGTGATGCCGGTAATCCACCCTTCCGGCACCTCTTGTAGATACAGCGGGCCGCCACGCCGGCAGAAGATTTGGACCCTATCTCGCCCGGCACCGACAAGCCGCACCGGTCGTTGAGTGATGACCAGCTTATCTTCATAGATGCCGGGACGAACATAGACCTGATCCGACGCACCGACATCCTTCAGCGCTGCACTGGGACTCGGATAACAGCGCCGATCGGCGCGGTCGACAACCAGGGTCCGTCCACCCAAGGGATTGGCCGGAATGGCCTCTTCACTCACCATGCTCTCCTCAGGAGATATTTATCGCTTTTCTTACGACGTTGACACGGAGCGAGCTCATTGAATACTGAATTCGTGGATGAGGGGATTCGAACCACTTTGTACAAATCTGTGTCTTCCTCTACACGCCGTTGAAGACGATCGAAACCGACGGACTTTGGAATCGAACAAAATTCTATTTTTTCAGCGGTTCTCGTTCATGCATGGTCATGGTTCTGGCATACCGATTGCGTATGTACGCTTCTCGACTGTCATCTAAGAAGATGGAGGCTCGTTATGCTCCGCAAAGGTATCAGAATTCTCATCTTCCTATTTATTTTCTTTCCGGTCGGCCAGTCCTTGGCCGCCCCCACTCAACGGCAGGACACGACCCGCCGATTATACGATCGCGTCATGGATGAATTTAGGCACCGCGACTATGAAGCAGCGATGGCAGGTTTCCGACTCTTCATCGAGCTGCATAGCCAATCCGCCTTAGCAGCCAATGCGCAATACTGGATCGGAGAATGTCAATATCGAATGAGGCGATATCGAGACGCGCTCAAGTCGTTCTATGACGTCGTGTCCAATTACCCGCTCAGCCCTAAATTGGCGGCTTCCACGCTGAAGCTCGGCCAGACGTACACGAAACTGGGCGATCACGAGACGGCACGACTGATGTTCGACCGGGTTGTTGAGGAATACCCCGATAGCCCGGAAGCAGAAGTCGCTCGCAAAGCCATCGAGGCTTCCCCCAGTGCCGAAGATTCGACGAATCAATCGCCGTAGAAACTCGGTGTTCGATTGAAGCGACTCGTCACTCCTCTGCAGTGATCCCCAGTCGTGCGGCGAGATCGGGAAGCGAATAGCTGTTCTTTGACGACAACTTCGTCAGCTTGATCCCCGCCGCGTCGAGCACCGACTCGATGACGTGCTGCCGTTCAATCTGATGAGGTTGCGAAGATTCATGCTCGATCTGCACGACCTGTTCGACACGGCACGACCCGGGATGGACCAAGACGAAATCGACTCGTTTGAGCGCGATCTGGCGCAAAACATCGGAACGCACCTTTGCCTCCGCTTCGACCTCGACGAAGGACCATAGCGGCACCTGACTAAACACGAGATAGCGCTCTTCGACGGCCATTTGCAGGAGGCTATACAACGCGACCTCCTCTTCCGCGAGCAAGCGGGCTGAACCGATGGTGACGCCGGGAGGAATGGCAAACGGCGAGGTCTGCTTCTTTCTTCGACGTGCCCTCCTCAGGTAGCGCCAAAGACCGATGATCACTGTGATGACCGAACCGACCAAAAGAATTTTCATCTCGTCTTACTTCCGTCCTTGCGCGATCGCAGCCGCTCGTACCAGTGCGGACCGCTTGGGACGATGCATCCCAACAACCTTGGGGACGCCGCCCCCGTGACCGATGGGACGTTCCCGCATTGTTCCATCACGGTTTGATACGCCAGGACGGCAAAAGCCACCGATTCCAGTGCCTTACTGTCCCAACCGTGTGCCTCAAATGGCGTGACCGGCGCTGGAGCAAAGATGTCAGCTAAATGTCCCATGATCGCCCGGTTCCGGACGCCGCCCCCACCCACGATCACGTCATCGATCCCGCCCTTGATCCACCGCCTTGCGGTCCCAACCGATTCGGCAGTCCAGCGGCTACAAGTGGCTAGAAGATCTTCAACCGATAACCGACGTGCTTGTTGCCAATTGAGTAGTTCATCCAGCATCTTCGCGCCGAACGCCTCACGACCGGTCGATTTTGGGGGTGCCTGAGAAAGATATGGATGCGCGAGAAGTTTGGCGAGTAACCTTGAATCGACCCGGCCTTTGGCCGCCAAACGCCCCTCGCGGTCCATCGAGACCCGCCCATTCGTGGTGCGTGACATGAGCCCATCGAGCACCATATTTGCCGGCCCCGTATCGAACGCGACGAGTTCCTCAGAGCCTGATCCGCGGGGAAGGTAGGTGACGTTGCTGATACCGCCAAGATTCACGATGAGCCGGGCGCGGCGCGGATGCCGAAACAGCAGTGCGTGGACCCCTGGGGTAAGCGGCGCCCCTTGTCCGCCGGCTGCGATATCGCGCGGGCGAAAATTGGCCACTGTCGTAATCCCGGTGCGTTCAGCAATGACTGCGGGCTCGGCGATTTGCAGTGTGGAGCGTATTGCGCCGACACCCGTATCTTTGATGCCATGCGGCAGGTGATGCACTGTTTGGCCATGAGATCCGATCAGGTCGACATTTTCCGGAGATAATTGAGCCGAGCGAATGACGCCTAAGGCGGCGTCGGCGAACCATTCGCCTAAGAGCGCATTCAGGTGACAAATATCCGCCACCGTTCCCGACGCCGATGCCGAGAGAATTCGTCGTTGCAGCGAACGGGGATAGGGAAGCGAATGAAACGCGAGCATCCCGACATGGAGACCGCCCTTCTGACGGACGATGGTGACTAACGCCGCATCGACTCCGTCCGCTGAAGTTCCTGACATCAATCCGACGACATTCATCTCCGGTATCCTTTCACCACCCGCACGAATGCCCAGAGGCCAACGGGTGTGCTACGCTAATCGAACTTTGGTGTGTGGTCAAGGAGTCGAATGGACAGGGCCTATGAGCGGTAACGCTCCCATGATCTCGTTGACACCATCATACGCGGATGCTACCGTCCCCGCCGATGTTTCTGGTCAACCACTTGCGGAAGTCGCCTGTCTTCTCTTTCCTCGTCGTACTAGCAGGCTTTGTTCTCCTCTCCGGCACTATTGCGGAGGCTCGTGACCCGATTCCTGTCGTGGTCACGATTCCCGTCCTGAAGGATTTGGCGGAACAGGTCGGCGGCCGGTATGTACGAGTCACTTCTTTGTTGAGCGGCTACGAAAACGAGCATACCTATTCACCCAAGCCCACCGATCTGGTCGCAGTACGGAAGGCCAGGCTGTTGCTGGAGGTCGGCATGGGACTGGAGGTCTGGGTTTCATCCCTGGTGAAGAACGCCGGAGACCAATCGTTACGTGTAATCACGACTTCCCAAGGAGTAGAACTGATACGAGACGACGCTGATGCTCATGGAGGGATGCATCCTGAAGGGGAAGCCGGGAATCCGCATATTTGGCTGGACCCTGAGAATGTCGCTATCATGCTGCGTCATATCACCCAAGCCTTCATCGAAGTGGACCCAAGTCATACAGCTGAATACCAGGCCAATCAAGCGGCCTACCTCCGACGGCTGGGTCAGGTGCAAAAGGAACTGATCGAGCGTACTCAGCGGCTATCCGACCGGCGTTTCATCGCCCATCATCCAGCTTGGCCCTATTTGGCAAAGCGATTCAGCTTTGACATTGTCGGCACGATTCAAATGCAGTCCGGCACAGAACCATCCGCCCTCCATCTGCAGTCTCTCATTGAGAAGGTGAGAAGAGAGAATATCAAGGTTGTCGTATCCGAGGTTCAACTCAGCCGGCGACTCCCGGAGCTACTGGCGAGGGAGACCAAGACCCGCGTCGTCGTCTTGACGGCGATGCCGGGCGGTTTGGCGGGAACCGGGACCTACCTCGACATGCTTCGCTATGATGTGCTCCAATTGGCCGGTGCATTGGAAACGACCTCGTAACCGTTCTCATCTAGCGCCGGAAGGAGCTTCGGATTCCGTGTCTGACCTCCGCGAACCGATCATCCGTTTCGACCATGCCTCCTTCGGATTTCCCGGGCTCATCGCGCTCAAAGACATTTCGTTGACTATCTACGAGGGCGAGTTCGTGGGAGTCATCGGCCCAAACGGATCAGGCAAGACGACGCTTTGCCGCGCCGTACTGGGGCTTCTCGCTCCAGTAGAGGGTCATCTTCATATCTTCGACTGTGCCTGTGATGAGCTCCGCTGCCACCATCGCGCAAAAATCGGCTATCTCCCGCAGAAAGGGGTCGTCGATCGGAATTTTCCGGTGACGGTCCTCGAAACGGTGATGATGGGTCGTTACGGAGCGCTGGGCCTGTTCAAACGCCCAGGGAGGAAGGATCGTGACATCGCGCTGGAGGCGCTGGCTCAGGTCGGAATGGAATCTCACAAAGACAACGCTCTCGGGCATCTGTCCGGCGGCCAGCAACAGCGCGTCTTCATCGCCAGGGCTCTGGCCCAGCAACCCAAGGTCCTGATATTGGATGAACCGACGACCGGTCTGGATATCACCACCCAACACAATGTCATTGAGTTAGTGCAACACCTTCACGACGAGCTCAAGCTGACGGTCCTTCTTATTACACACGACATTAATATGATTCGCTCAAGAGTGGATCGAATGGTTCTTCTCAAAACCAGACTCTTCGCCGCCGCTCCTCCAGCGGAGGTTCTCAAGCCGGAGATTCTTCACCAGGTGTACGGTAAAGACCTCGTTATTACAGAAAAAGATCTCGTCATCGTCGAAGATTACCATCATCACCACTAGGGCGTGTCCTCAATTAGTTTGGAGGATTCACAATAGCTTAGGTCTGTGATTCACTCTTCATAAGCCAGGGGAGGGGCTTATGGATGGGGCAACGGCGTTATGGATTGCGGGACGATCAGTGGAAGCGGATCGAAGGATGGCTGCCGGGGCGCGACGATACGGTTGGCGTGACGGCGAAGGACAACCGGTTGTTCGTGGCGGCGGTTTTATACCGTTACCGGGCGGGGATTCCCTGGCGGGATTTGCCGGAACGGTTTGGCCCGTGGAAGGCTGTGCACACACGCTTCACGCGCTGGTGCGAGCGCGGCGTTTGGGAAAATGTGTTCAAGCATCTGGCCGCTGATGCCGACAATGAATACGCGATGATCGACTCCACAATCGTGCGTGCCCATCAGCACGCGGCGGGGGCGCGTAAAAAGGGGGGCAGGAGACCAAAGACGTCCGCGAACAAGAAGCGATCGGGCGCAGCAAGGGCGGACTGACCACCAACATCCACGCCACATGCGACGCGTTGGGCAATCCCACGGGTGTTCACCTCACGCCCGGTCACGCGCACGATCTGCAAGGGGCCGATGTTCTCCTGCCGGGGGTTCTTGAAAAAATCGAAGCCTTGCTTGCGGATAAAGCCTTCGATGCGAGCGAGCGCGTTCTGGACCTTCTGAAGCAGGCGGGCGTTGAGAGTGTCATCCCGCCAAAATCCAGCCGCATGGAACAGCGGGAATACGACAAAGAACTCTATAAAACGCGCCACCTGATAGAACATTTCTTTGCCAAACTCAAGCACGATCGCGCCATCGCGACGCGCTACGACAAAACCGCCAGAAATTTCCTCGGCGCAATCTATCTCGCCGCCTCCGCCATCTGGCTCAATTGAGGACACGCCCTAGTTGTTAGCAGATTCCGAAACTAAACTCCGCGTCAACGAGACACGTCGCAAGGCAAAATCTTTGGCCCTGTGACATTGGTCCAATTCGGAGACAATTCCTCACCAGAGTAGACGAAGACCCAGAAGGGGACCAATCCCCTGTATCAAGACTTCGCCTATGCCTTTACCGCCGATGGGAATGTAGATCTGATCACGGATCCGATCAATGGCAATCAAGACTTTGGCTACGATGCCCTCGATCGGCTGACCACGGCCACGGGTCCCTATGACACCGGGGGCGCACCGCTCACGATCACCTATAGCTATAACCAGATCGGGAATATCCTGTCGAACAGTCAACTCACTGGAGGGACCTTTACCTATCCCACCAGTGGCGCGGGCGTGGTGCGGCCCCATGCCGTCCAGATCGCCGGCCCCTATCAGTACAGCTACGACAACAATGGCAACCAGACGGGCATCACGAGTACGCTCGGCGATTACAGTTCCAGTACGACGTTTAATGTCGATAATCGTTTGGCGAGCGCCGTGACCACGTTTGGCAGTACAACAGTGAACTCCACCTTCGTCTACGACGGCCAGGGCGGGCGGGTGAAGAAGATCGTGGGCACCACGACGACTCGCTACATCAGTAAGCTCTATGAGTGTGATACGACCGGGACCACCACCAGTTGCAGCCGGTTCATCTGGGCTGGCGACACCCGTATTGCGACGGTCGCCACGAACGGGACCGTGCACTACTGGCATGGGGACCATCTGGGCAGTTCCAGTGTGATCACGGACAGTACCGGGGTCAAGGCCCAGGCGCTCACCTATTCTCCCTTTGGCGGCCCGCGCACGAATCAGAGTTTCACCACCCCGGCCGTGGATGTGCCGTATAAGTACACGGGCAAGGAGTTCGACTACAGCACCGACTTCTACTATTATGAATCTCGGTACTATGACCCCTGGTTCGGTCGGTTTATCTCGCCGGATAGCATCGTACCGTATCTCGATGATCCGCAGTCACTCAATCGGTATGCCTATGCACGGAATAATCCGATGCTGTACACCGATCCGTCTGGGCACATCTTTGGGATTGACGATCTCATTATTGTTGCCATTGTCATCGGTGCGATTGTTGGCGCCGTCACCAGCGGCATTCAAAGCGATTGGAATTTACAGGCGACGTTACTCGGTGGTGTGATCGGCGGGGTGAGCGCGGGAGTAGGCTTTGGTACTTTTGAGCCGGCATCGGCCGCATTTGCCAGTCTTGGAGACATCGGATCTGGTATTGCTGGAGGCGCCGTCGCGGGAGCCGTGGCAGGAGGTACAAGTGGTGCCTTAGCGATGGCAGCAGGGTATAAGATCAACATCGGCTTGGCGATTGCGTCGGGGGCAGCCGCGGGTGCGATAGGTGGTGGA
Source organism: Nitrospira sp. (assembly GCA_029194675.1). Lineage (NCBI taxonomy): Bacteria > Pseudomonadati > Nitrospirota > Nitrospiria > Nitrospirales > Nitrospiraceae > Nitrospira > Nitrospira sp. Next base: position 418,310 of record JARFXP010000004.1, read on the forward strand.
GCCTATGGTCAGTGGGGACAGTTGGGGGCGTTTGCCGCGGCTCCAATAGCTGGGGCCTCGGCTGCGGCTATTAGTGGGGCAGATCCAGGAGTGGGAGCGTTGATTGCAGCTAGTACCGCCGCGTTTTCGCTTGGAATACAAGAGCTATATAACCGGATTGAACCCTCCTTCCAAACGCAAGTGAAAGATAGTAAAGCTAGGGCGTGTCATCAATTAATTTTCTAGGTTCACAAAGCCATCGTGGTGTGATTCACTCCGTCCCAGGCCGAAGGAGGGGCCTGCGGATGGTGAGACGGTACGGGTTGCGGGATGACCAGTGGGAGAAGATTGAAACCCTGTTGCCTGGGCGTGAAGGCACGGTGGGGGTGACCGCGCAGGACAACCGGCTATTTGTGGAAGCGGTGTTGTTCCGGTATCGCGCGGGAATCCCGTGGCGGGATCTGCCGGAGCGGTTCGGAGATTTCCGAGTGATCCACACGCGCCATACGCGCTGGAGTCGACGCGGCGTCTGGCAACGGGTGTTTGCGCGTCTGGCCGAGGATCTCGACAATGAATACGCGATGATCGATTCCACCATCGTCCGTGCCCACCAGCACAGCGCTGGGGCAAAAGGGGGCACCAAGTGCAGGAAGCCATCGGACGCAGCAAGGGGGGCCTGACCACGAAAATCCACGCCACCTGTGACGCGCTGGGTAATCCGACCGGGTTTCATCTCACCCCAGGACAGGCGCATGATCTGGAGGGCGCCGATGTCTTGCTACCCGGCATTGAGGCGGATACCGTCATCGCCGATAAAGCCTTCGATGCCGATGAACGGGTGATTGAACCGCTGCGAAAAGCAGGGAAGACCATCGTCATCCCACCCAAATCCAACAGAACAACCCCACGTGAATACGATCAAGACCTCTCCCGAGCCCGCCATCTGATCGAGAACTTTTTCGCGAGACTCAAGCAATTCCGTGCCATCGCCACCCGCTATGATAAACGCGCCGCCAATTTCCTCGGTGCCATCTATCTCGCTGCTTCGATGACATGGCTTAATTGATGACACGCCCTAGTGCGGATCTTTTGGTTGCGAAGAATAACAGTGGCAGGCCAACGTCTCGCGATGTTCCACGAAGTGGAGGTGTTCCTGATTCTCCCGAACAGGCTCTTGGAGAAGCAATTAAGGAGCTTGAGAGCGTACGGCAAGAGATGGCAGGCCAGAGGGGAAATGTCATCGAGTCCGATGTGAATGCAAAAAGTAGCATCGATCAACTGTCTTTGGAACCTGGAACTCAGAAATTCCAGTATTACTATTCCGATAAAAACAAAGGTATCATACAGGGTCCTTACGATCGACCAGGTCTTTATCAAGATATGCAAGAAAGCGGCAGGTTTCTTCGAAGGCCGGGCCCTCCTCAATGGCGGCAGGGGCGTTAACTTTGTTGATATCCGAAATGAGATAACGACTACCTCATGATGCCTATAATGCCTGTTGGGTTACTGACGCTGACTTTTGTTGGAACGGTTCATCACGTTCAATTCGTCGGTAGTGGTCCATTGTTGTCTGCAGCCATAGCGTCAGATAGAGGACAAGACCCCCTGGAAGCTGCAAACGCGAAACTCCAGGCGGGGCATTACCAAGAAGCCATTGATTTCGCCAACAAGGCTCTGGTTGAAAGTGCTCATGGCCTTGAGCCGCTACTGATTAAAGCGCTGGCCTATCTACAAATGGGTCAATATGAGACAGCGGTGAAAGAAAGCTCGCAGTATCTCAGTGCCGGAGGGAAAAACACAAAGGCGTATCAGGTGAGAGGAAGCGCCTTAGCAAAACTTGGAAAAACGTTAGAGGCGATAGATGATTTTTCTGCCGCCATACGACATGAACCAGACAACGCAGTTTTTTGGGCAAGCCGAGGATCGGTACGCGTGACCGTTCGTCAATTTGAACAAGCCCTCGTAGATTTAGACACGGCCGTTAGGTTGGGAAGACGGACACCCGGTGTCTATGTTGATCGCGGCGCCGCCCTCAGGCAACTGGGGCGCAATGAAGAAGCCTATGAAAGTTACAGTAAAGGGTTATCGCTAAAACCTGGCTATCGTAGTGCACTTCTAGAGCGAGGACTTATTCTTGAGTGTATGGGAAAGGATCATGATGCTGTGAATGATTATTCAGAGGTCATTCGGAACAATCCTCAAGACCATGAGGCCCGACTTTATCGGGCTTGGGTGTATGCTGAGCTTGGCGACCTTTCTTCCTCAGCCGAGGACCTTCACTGGATCATCAACAAAGGCGGGGATAAGATTGCAGCCTATGTTCAGCTGGCTAATGTGCAACTACGCATGGGCAACATATCTGATGCGATGAAAGCAAACGATGAGGCTCTTAAATTGGTCAAGGAAAGCGATATCCGATATCGCATTCTATCAGACTACCAACGCGGGTTATTATTATTAATAGAGGGTAAGTCAGAGGAATCCAAGCGTCGATATGGTTCAGCAAGCAACCTCGCGGAGAAGTCACTCGACGACATAGCGGTTGAGGAGGCCATTCGGCAATTGAAGAGTGCGCAAAACCTTCTTTCGGGTCAGAAGAAGGATCTAGAGCAAGACCTTGTTTCTTCCCTACAAAAGCTACTCGAACGTATTCAAAGTCAATCGGCACAAGATAGTCGTCATTGTAGGCATGGGTACTTTTGATACAACTGGTTTAAGGGTAGGTATTTGCGAAGTGATGTCGGTTCTTTCCTAGCAGGTTGCGGAAAAACTCGCCCTCTCACTGGGTGAAACCCGTAGAAAGCACGATTTCCTTCTGGACAGGTGAAATGCCTCAGGGTGGGCAGTTCGCCTGTCCTGGTCGCAGCAAATGCGGTTTTCGAGCAAGTACGAGGTCATTCCAGACACCGAAGTTGATGCTTCGGAAGAGGCCCCAAAATCGTTTTTCCGCAGCCTGTTAGAGGCCGGGAAACCTTGAACACAAGATCATATGTACTCGGGCGTACGCTTCTTGTATGCACGGTTTGGGCTCTTGCTGCATGCAAAATTGGTTTCAGTGCAGAAAATACAGAGAGAGTACTCCTCGGTCATACAGATGGAGTAGCCGCACTGTCTTTTAGTACGAATGGGCAGCTTTTAGCATCAGGAGGACACGATCTCACAGCGCGACTCTGGGATATCCAAAGCGGAAAAGAGTTGGCAGTTCTGTTTGAGGGCAGCAAAGAAGTTAGCGGCTATACCGCAGAAAGTCCACCACCTAATGTTCTCTCCGTGGCGTTTAGCCCAAAAAGAGATCTTGTTGCAATCGGGACTAGAGACGGTGTTGCACGAATATTTGACGTGCGAACCCTTGAGACAAGAGCCATCTTACGAGGACACCGTGGAGGCATCCGCTCAATTTACTTTGACCCTACTGGTCAATTGCTCGCCACAGCTTCACATGATGCGACAATCCGCATTTGGAATCTGAATACCAAAGCATTGGTCCAAGAACTCCTTGGGCACACGAATGCCGTACGTACCGCTGTGTTCAGCTCTGATGGCAGTCGTGTGGTGTCTGGTAGTGAGGATGGAACGGTACGGTATTGGGAGACGGAAACAGGCCGGATGGTGAAAACCGTCTCGCTCAATGCCGGCGAGATTTTCTCGCTGGCATTGAGCGGCGGAGGATTCATCGCTGCTGGCTGTGCTGATGGATCGATTCATATATGGAAGATAGGCGAGGAGTCGAAACAATGGACATTTCAAGGGCATAGGGGACCCGTTTTTGCGGTTAGTATCAATGCCAGCAACGACCTCCTCGTTTCTGGCGGCGAAGACGAGACAATTCGGATTTGGAATTTCAAGATGAGAACTGAACTAAAGAATCTGAAGGTCCATTCTGCCCCTGTGATAGCAGTCTCGTTTAGTCCAGACGGTAAATATTTTGCCTCTGGCAAGTTACGACGCCAGCATCCGCATAGTAAATCTCAGTCACGTACTCGCGCCATCATCCTCAAGAAGTGCGGACTGATAAAAGATCTAAAAACATTGGTTGCGTCTTGGCTGCGGACTATCGAGTGCAGCCATCAGTGGATCGGATCCCGGGATCGGCGCGGCTATTGCCGCCGCCTCTGCGGCATTTGCACTGGGGGTACATGAGGCGTACCAACAGTATGTACAAAACGGGTCGGCACAGGCTCAAGAAGTGATGAGGGGGTCTAACTCAGAAACTAATTCTATAGGAAAGATTAGGAGTTTTGGTCCTCCTGCGAAGGCCCAGCCGGTGGGATTCAAAGCACCTGGTGGAAACTATGAAGATGCGCAATACTATACACCGGGGATCGGTGGAGTCTTCGGCGCAGCTCGAAGTGCGTGGGGTTTGGTGGTAAAGGATTTCTGGAATTTTCTCAGAACAGGGGAGGGTGCGTGGGCTTTACTCAGTAGTCAGCAATTAAGACAACACCGATGCCAATGAAACCCGCATGGAACATAAGGTAATAAGAATCTTGTGTGGTCCAAATATCCATCTTCTGAGTAAGAAGTTCAACGGCAGAGATGGCACAAGGGCTGCGATATAAAGGTGGCATTAGTGTACAAGATCTATGGGTAAATGAACCAACTGGCGTTCGACTCTATCATCACCAGATTTACAAGGATGGGAAATTGCTTCATGAAACGTTTCGTCCTTATGGAAAGTAACCATAGGAAATGGTCATGAGGTGCGATAAGGGTAGTATCCAGCACCAGGTGCTTGATCTGCTCGTGGATGCGCCAAATTCACTTGCCAGTTTGTATCAGGATTTGGTGAATCTGTATGGATATCCTCGTGAGATAAGTTGTGATTACCTTCTTGACGTAATTTATGACATGGAAGTTGCTGGTTTGCTTCGCACAATGATCGAAAATGAGGACAAGGAAGCAACCTTATCTACGATTAGCATAATTGACCGCAACAGAATTGCCTCTGAATACAATGAATGGCTATCGAAAGCTCCGCTTCCTGACTTGTCATTCGACAAGGTAGGGGTTTGGATGGAAATAACCGAATGTGGGCGAGAATTATGGAAAGAGTGGGCCAAGCTATTTGGCGACGATGCAACCTCTAGTAGTGAGTGGCAAGCTGGCTTCAATTTTGACAATAATGAGATCGTTATTGTTTCGAGAAATGAGTCCGAGGCACGAAGAATACTTGAGAACCTGTGTGCAATAAAAAAATCACACCACTATTTCCGACGCTTTCCTTGAGACCTGTGGAAAAATATGAACTAAGGAATGGCAATGTCTTGTATTCTGGAGTAATACTTAGATGCAATTTCAGGCGTGCACAAAATTAGATGGTCAAGGATTCTTCATATACAACCGCTCGACACGGTATCTCACATTTTCTGCCTCTCACGTAATAATCCACTATCCGTGCGATTCACTGAAGTGATGCCTCAGCATTGTGGCGATCTTCGTCAACACACTCGTTGAAACTGTCAGCAGTGGTCGAAAGAAATCAGGGTCGGATCTTGAATCGTGCGTAACACAGGAGAACAGGTTTGGGAGTGTCACTCAAGACTCCAGCGTACGCCACATTCACCATCCATTCTTCTCTTCATGGCACCGCGCTCCAGGGTGATTCTCGATGTAGCTCTTCGGGGCCATAGAAAGCTGAAGCTGCTCTGGTGTGCTACCCTAAATTTAGGGTCGGATCTTGATTCGTGCATGGCGCAGGAGAGCCGGTTCGCTATTGCCACTCAATACTCAGGCACACGTATGTCCGTGAGCCACTTGGATGGCCCATGGTCTAGAGGTACACTTGAGCGGGTGAGAGGAACTCCACTGTCCCCCATACCGCCCAGTACAGCGCACTCGATTTGTTACCCATGGGCTCTGGGCTATCGGGTGTCTTCGCCACCGCATGCGGTGTTCTCTTATCAGACTTACAAAATGCTTTTCACGGATGTCTCTTCTGGCGGGTCTCCTGGCGATTGTGAGAAAACGTATCGCTCTCTTGAACTTGAGATAAGGACTCCCGAGTCATTTCCCCCCTCTCCCCATTATTCCGGATTCCGCAGTTGAGATGAGATCAAGGTGAGGCTCCGGGCCTCTGGTGCAACGGTGGGATGGTCGGCACGGTGGTATCTGGGATGCAAGAGAGGGCGGAATCCACATTGACGGCCTCGCTCAGGTCCCGATCCAACTGCGCAGCAATTGGCAGCCCGCTGAGAGCGTCCGCAGGCGGTGGAGAAACTCGGCCCGCTCCTCCGTGGGCACAGCGAACCGGACTCGAAGTCGTCGAGCGTCCGGGACTAAATCGGCTCCGCCCAGCCCGATCGCGATCGAGCTGGGCGCGGGCAAGGATCTCGTACCGAGTTGCGGTGACCAGCCCAGCGTACTCGTCGCGCGTGGTCGGCCCCTCGCGCTCCATGCAGTCGAACCGTGATTGCTCGGCGTCCGTCCCGGTCATGAGCATCTCGCCGGTCAGGGGACGGCGCAGCACAATGACACGCCGTGGTCGGCTCCAGCCTGACAGCAGCGGCGTCTCATCGCCCCCTTCCCACCCCTGTCCCGCCTCTTCCCACGCAGTGGAGCGGAAGCGCGTCTTTCTGAGGGCCTGCCCATGCTGCGTGACGCGCAGCGTGGTGCGAGACGGCTGATCTCGATCCTCGGCCTCGCGGAGCACCGATTCGTTGCCAACGTCCACGTCCCCTCGGAGCAAGGCGGGGCGCGCCGCCTGCGGTACGGCAGCCAGCCACGCCCAGAGCCTCGGTAGGCTCTGCATCGGGGCGCTCTCCATTGCCCGGCAGGACGTCCACCGCCAGGGCCAGCCGGGTGTTCGCTCTGAATGCGCTCTGATAGCGGTGCGCCGGTCGCCCCGGCTTTTTCGGGGTGGAGCCCACGCCGACCCCTTCCTGCTTCCCGTCCAGGCACTGCACCGTTGGATCCCGATCCAGAATCCACGGCGTCGTCAGTACCGGGTGTGTCGTCTTCGCCCGGTGCCGATCGAGCCAGGCCACGCCCAACGATTCGTCCATCCGAGCAAGCGCCCGTCGCGCTGTCTCCTCCGAGACGAATCCTGCCACACCCACCAGCCCCGGGGGGAGGCCGTCATGGCGCATCGCCGTGCTAGGCGCGTCGCGGTGGTGGCCGGCGAGGATCGACAGCAGCACGGTGGCGAGCACGGTGCGTGTAGCCGACGCGTGGTGGCTGGGGGAGGCCAGTGGGCAGTCCGCCACCCAGGCTTCGAACAGGCCACTCACCTTGAGACACTCAATGCAGAACGGCCGCTGCCCCAGTGGGGGCACGGCGGCAGCCGGGTCCCACTCCACGTGGATGCGCCCCCCACACGTATCGAGCACCATCGCCCCCTTCTGTCCTGCCACGGCCTTGCGTGGGGCCTCACCCATTGGGTGACTCCCTTCGTACGAAGAAATGTGCCCCCAATCCGCTGCCAGCCAGGCGATCCCCGAGCAGGCCGCTGCTTCAACTGCCGTTTTTAGGATTATCTGATCTTCAATCCACCAGATACCAACCCAGCTGCTATTGCTCTCTAGTTGGGAGCACAGGCAACCCAGCTTTCTTCCAAAAGAGAATGCCCACGTCATGGTGGTCCTCCTTAAGGGCAGCCTAACTGGACAAGATTTTGTACTTCAAAAAACGGCCATAATAATGTGCCAATTACACTCCGCGATAATTCTTCTTGCCATCCTAAGTGTCATCCTGTATCCCCATTATGTTCTCGGCTTATGATCCTTTTATGCTGCCGAGCTTGCGCACATAGAAAGATGCGGCGGGCATAATAACCGCACCTTTGAGGTTCGAGGCTTTATCCGATGGGTCGAGAAGCCGTTCCCTACGGGCAATGTCCGAATAACATCGGTCGAGTCAGTATTCGTTTATAGTCTTACCACTCATGCTCGATCTCCTCGCCTACGATTTCATGCAACGCTCACTTCTTGCCGCAGCGATGGTGGGGGGACTCTGTTCGGTCATCGGGGTATTTGTGGTGTTGCGGGGATTGGCATTCGTCGGGGCTGGGACGTCACATGCCGCATTCGCGGGCGTGACACTCGGCTACTTGATGGGATGGCCGCCATTGTTGCTCGCCATTGTGTTCGGTCTTGCGACGGTCTGGATTACCGGATGGGTCGAAGAACGTGGCCGGATGAAACTGGATGTCTCAATCGGTATTCTCTATACCACGACAATGGCACTGGCCATTCTCTTTATCGGACTGATGAAAACCTACAATGCCGAGGTGTACGGATTCTTATTCGGCAGCGTTCTATCGGTCACCCCCGAAGAACTCCACATCATTGGAGCGTTGAGCGTTCTTGTGTTGGGCCTCCTGCTCCTGTTTGCAAAAGAACTCTATTTCATCGCCTTCGACCAAGAGATGGCTGAAGCGTCCGGTGTACCAGCCCGCCAGATATTTTTTCTCCTCCTGACGTTGGTCGCCTTGACGGTGGTGGTCTCACTGAAAACCGTCGGAGCGATCTTGGTCTTTGCCATGATCCTGATTCCAGCCTCGACCGCCTACCAACTCACCCATAGCCTCGCGGCACTGACCCTCTATTCAGCGGCAATCGGCATTCTGACCGCCGTGGCCGGTGTCCTGATGTCTGCCCTGTGGGATGTGCCTTCCGGGCCAGCCATTGTCTTACTGGCCACCACTCTGTTTTTCATCTCGGTTTTCTTTTCGCCAAAACGTGTGCGGCGGATGCGGGTCGCTCACTGTCGTTAAGTAGCTGCATATAGCAAGTAAGCTTGCTCCGCTTTCTTGATAATGCTATGTCTATAAGAGCGCTCCCTACTGATGGGAATCGGCGGTGGGTTCTAAGTGCAAGGAGATACCGAAACCTATCAATATCAGCATGTGACCGAAGCGGCCACATTCGAGAGGAGGAGTTTCATGCGGAGGCGAGGTCTGCGGGCCGGATTGGTTGGATTGTTGGTCGTCATTGCCGCAACGGTGATCCTCACTTCAGACGGTGCCTTGGCTGAAGGATTCGGGGGGATTGAAGCAGGCAAGTGGATAGTGGGGTATCGAGCAGGCTTTGCCCCGCTTACCCAACAGCTCACGGAGAATACGTCGACGTCAATAGGACCACTGGTCAATTTTCAAGGTATGTACAGTCTCAATACCTGGTTTTTGATCGGAATGATGCTTGAGTGGGAACGGCACGGAGTGAGCCTGGAGCAGCCGGACATGGACCTCGGACATCAAGATACGGTATCTGTGCTTCCCACAATGGAACTACGTCCGGTCAAATTGGGTCGGTTCAGCCCCTATGTGAACATGAGCTTCGGCGTGAACGTCAACAGTTTCGGCGAAGATACAACTACTCGCATTAGTCCGAGCAACACCTTCGCCTGGCGCTTAGGCTGGGGAGGCGATTACCGGTTCACTGAACGGTTCGCCTTCAACGTCGAATGGGCCTACAAACAAAACAACGGTCATGCGACCGTCAACGGAATCAGGAATGATGATTGGAATGCGTCCTCGTTCGGCTTTCTCTTTGGCGGGAAGATGTTTTTCTAGCTTGGTACCGCTGGTACTGTGACCAACCTTTCTACGGACTGTGAAGAATCGGCTACCCTCACCCCGCAAAACAGTTCCTATCCCAGGCGGCGATTTTTTCCCCGGCTCCACACCATGCCGGTCTGCTCCTTTGAGCTGAAGCCCAGTCTTTCATAAAAACCCGGACGCCTGGTACAGAGCCAAAAGAGCTCCACCCGCTTGAGGCGGGGGTGATCGAGGATGCGCTGGACGATTTCGGTCCCAACTCCTTGTCCCTGATACGCCTTGTCGACGATCACGTCCCAAATGGTTGCACGGTAGATGAAGTCTGTGAGTACGCGACCGAACCCGATCAGTTGATCGCCATCCCAGGCACACACGGTCAGGTCGGTATGGCGCAGCATGTCCTTCGCCTCATCGAGCGATCGACTCTTGGCCCAAGGCGCCTGGTGAAACAGCCTGAGGAGCTGACCTGCTTCAGGGAGTTCTTTCGTCGAGTAGGTGACGGCGGACTTGAGGGTTGGAGGCATCTTATACTAGAGTATCCCCCGAATTGTTTTAGAGTGTACGGGGAAACCGATGTCAACGCAAGTCCGAACCTGCCCAAAGTGTTCCCAGCTGATGTGGCTGAAACCTGATGAGTACGAGGTGCTCGACGATGAAACCGTTCGAGCGAAGTGCCCCCACTGTGGGAGCCCTACCCGCTTCAAACTTGTCACCGTTGGTCCGAACGCATTAGGGCCAAAGATGGGACACTAAGAGCCTGTCCGACTTTGGGAATCGTGAATAATCCGACGCACACATTTGGCTCAGAACCAACGATCGCCACGTGACGAGAGGTTCAGATACCCATGAAATCGGGCAATTTTGTCAACGTCGGACAGGCTCCTAGCTTGCATTGTGGAAAGTGATTGAGAGGTTGATTAAACGCTCTGCAGTTGAGAGATCTCGCCTACGATCACCAGGCCGTAGCCTTGCCGAGGTTCCAAGAACGGCTGGGACGTATTTTCAGCGAGGACGCGGATCTCGTATGACCCAGCGGCAGGCTGCGTGATGTGAATGACCTCCACATTGTTGCGTTTATCAAGCACAATTCCGCCCTCGCCGACGTCATCGAACAGAGGGTCTTTTCGGAACTTGTGCCTCTGATTTCCTGCAAAGATACCGTCGGGAGTTCCAAGGAGCAGGGCTAAGTTGTTCTGGACACTCGATGCGGGCCAGTCAGTCCAGCAGAGTACCAACGTAAGCCACTCGGTCGCGCCGGGTAGGACATCGAAGCGGTAGACTTGCTGCGACTTGCGCGGAGCACCTGTGGGTTGACGGCTGGCTAGTGCGAGCGGACTGTCGTTCCCAATGTCGGTAAATTCTATGCGACGTCCAGGGGAGGCGCCGGTATGAGGCAACAGCAACGATAAGTCCATGAGCCCGAAACCTTGGTCGAAGTCTGGGTATCCGATCCCAATCGTGTTCTCTTGGGCGCGCTCCGGTGACGGTTGGCTAACAGGCCGGGCAGCCGCGAGAAGCAGAGCTTTCACCAGGGCCGACGATGGTGTGGGTGTGTTCCGAACGTCTCGGAGATACTCGATGAGGACCGCTGCCGCTCCGGAAATAATTGGAGCAGCCATGCTAGTACCGGAGCAGCAGACGTAGAACTGGGAATCGAGCACTGGACAACCCGAATCGAATAGCCGCCCACTCTGAGTAGAGGCAATCTGCGAGCGTACTGACTCGACTAGGACACCCGGTGCCAAGAGATCGGGTTTAATCGAATCATAGTCGGTGGGCCCTCGGCTCGAAAACGCAGACACGGTCCCTGGAGCTGCTGGACACCTCGGCTCATTGGCAGCTGGAGCTTGAGGGAACTTCTGAGGACGGAACTGCCCCCACGTAAGGGCGTGGTTCTGACAGGTATTGTCAGCGCAAGTCACGCCGTGCGCGCCCACGGTTAGGGCGTTCTTGGCGGAGGCGGGAGTTCCGATGGTCTTGAACTTGTGCTGTCCATTCAATGCAACGCCCGAATTACCAGCCGCGATTACAAAGAGAACTCCGGGGTTGTGATAGGCCAGGTCATCGATCTGAACTGCTCCCTGGTCATAGTCGCCGCTGATCGGCGTGCCCCAGCTCAGATTGACAATCTGGACTCCATCGCCGAGGGTGTCACCGAACAGGTCTTTGAAATCGGTAGGCAGAATCAGACTCGCGGAGGCCGTGACCATCGAAGTCACGTAAAGACTAGCGCCCGGCGCAACCCCACGCACTCGGCCATTACTCTGAACACCCCGGCCCGCGATCAGACCCGCGACATGCGAGCCGTGCCCGATCGTATCCTGGAGAATCGCACCTGGGCGCGCGGAAACCTTTGCGATAGCTGGCCCGAGGTCCGGGTGAGTGGCGTCGGCACCGCTGTCGTAGATCCCGACCTTCACACCTTTGCCGGTCCAAGGAAATGTGGCTGCCGCGTGAGGTATTTTGGAACGACAACCGATCGTTGTCAGAGTTTCATTGCAGAACAGCAGCGGGGCTTCGTAGTCGGCCAACAGGCTCACCTGGGGCATGGTGGGGATCACGGCTAGGGCAGGCGCGTTGAGGGGTGCGAGAATCCGAATGCGGTCATGTCCTCGATCGAGCACCTGAATCTGTTCCATCCCCGCTAGCAACTTCAACACCTTTGCGACATCCTCGGCCCGGTGCAAAATGACGTCGTACATTTGTTCCATCCCGGGACCGGTATCCACACTGGTCAAATTGGCAGGAGAGGGTTCCAGTAGTGACTTCTCCCATTTATCCACAACGCCTTCAGTGACGCGATCCGGCTCGCGCTCAACTTGAGAGACAAAGTCAAGCTCACGGACGCGGGCAAGCTGGGTGGGATCGAGCAGCATGCGGTATGTATCGTCATCCAGTTTGCATTCGTACCTGAGGTCCAGATTCCGCAATTCGTCGCGCCATGCCGGACGCATCGGTCCGCGGAATGACACCAGATGGGCGACGAGGACTTCGGGTGCAAACGCCAGCGGCTTCCCAACCCCGGACAAACTGGGAGCTCCTCTTTCCATCAATTCTGGCAAGGAGCTCTGCTTGGCTAAGTTCCTAAGTTTACCCATTGCTGCCTGCGCTCCACGTATTGGCTTCTTCATAGTCCCGTCATTTCGTGCCTCGCGCCGGGACCGCTCTACGACAAAGCCCATCTGACGGAGGCTGCGGACCATCGGCTTCGTAGCCCAGCCGGTTACGATTGCGTCATAGACATGTATGTCTTTGGAGCCGCCCTTGGTGAAAAGCTCTTTTGCACGCAGGGCGTCTTGCTCATTTCTGATGAGGACCGAAACGCGGTAGCGCTCTTCCTCATTGGTAGGCATTTCGCAACTCCTGTTTCAGCCCGTTCGGCAGATTCGGCTGGCCATCGATACGGATCAGATGATCCTCCTCTACAAAGAGGGTATCGAGCAGCATCGACGCTTCCACTTCGTCACCATCAGCGAAGAGGGTAGCTTCTGTTTCGTCCTGAGGCGGTGCCTCCATATCGAGTTCGAGTTCGAAGCCAGAATCAGCATCGAACAACAGCCCCGGTCCTTCGTTTAGCACCTGCTGCTGAACGGCCTTCAAGTCTGACATCGCTTTCGTCAATTGCTCGATTGCGGTCCCGAGACTCAGACCATTGAGCGGCGAAGCAACCGAGTCGAGGAATAAGTGTTTCAATGTGCCACCGACGGTGACCTTCTCGAGCGAATCGGGCGTGGCCAGTTGGTCCATCAATATGGAGTCCCCGTATCGAGGAGCTCCATGAATTACTACGAGCGCAATATCCTTCTCCAGCGCACCGATCAACTGGGCATAAGGATCACCTGTGGTACCTCGGATTGCGAGTAGATCGGCCAGGGCCCCGTCTCGAAGCGATCCGAGTATGGATTCCCAACCGAGGATCTCCGCGGGAATGATCGTGACCATCCTCGCCAACTGTTGGTCACTAAGAACGCCTCCCTGATGCTTCGAGACCCATCGTGCCACCTTCAGCTCCTCGAGCAGATTCTTGCCTCCCGTGGGAGACCAGTCAGAACCTAGACTGAATTTCACGCCCGATGCAATCACTCCGCTCAAGTTCAGAGTCTTGCCATAAAGGAGAAGGTTCGAGAACGGGCTCCACACAGCCTTGGCGCCCTTGGAGGCGAGGAATGAGAGGTCTTCAGGTTGGAGTCCTAGGGAATGAATGCCGACTAGGTTCGACTCGACAAGGTCGTTGTCTTTGAGGTCGAGGAACCGCTGGCGCGCGGCCAAGTTAGTGCCTTCGGAAAGGTGATAGAGGAAGGCTCGATTGTTGGTGAGCGAGCGGCGAAACCGCTCCACCTGGCTGGCGTTGTTGGCGTTCAGATCGGGCACGAGCGTGGCCGCTTCCGGGAGGCGCGAATCGCCGGTAATCTCGATATTGCGCATCACGCCCTTAGCGAGCCGAGCGAATCCCTGCACCTTCATACGAATTCCCTGGCCCGATGTGGTTCCACCCATCACTGCTTTTACTTCGACGAACCTCGCCATCGCTTTGGCAAAGACAGCAATCTTGGCCATGAGTCCGGTGGCTTGGTTGACCCCACGGCGGTACGACTTGTCTCTTTGCCACTGCGTGCGGTTTTCGAAACTCCCGGGTACTTTCCACAAGCGATGAATGTTGTATGCAAAGTGATTGTGTAGGTCGATGAGGCCAGGGAAAATCGTGGCTTCGGTATCGATGACCGGTGCGCTTGAAAACCCCGATGGCAATGCTCCAACGGAGTCGAGGACAGCCTCGATCTTGCCTTTGCGGATGGCAAGCCGTCCGTTGTCGATCACATGGCCGCCAGTGTCCATTGTGACGATGCGACCACGGAGCACGAATGCCGGACCTGTGTCTGGATCGATTGCCGCCAGCAACTCCGCAGCAGAAATTGTGTCAGCCAGCAGCCCCACGGGAGGCGCGCCAGATGCAGCTCCTTCCACTTGGAATCCTGCCTCCCGCGCAGCGCGTGCGGCTATGGCGTTGGCAGTTACAAACAGAATGTCTGCTGGGCGCTCGCCGGTCAAAGCGGCGGCTGCGTGAAAGGCACGGGAATCGTCCGGTGGAACCGGGAATGCACTCATATTGATAAGCAATCCTGGATCGAAGAAGGCTTCGAGCAGATGATCGCGCAGGAAAAGGCGGAGCTGCGCCGCACTGGAGAGAGTGGGTAGTGTCGCGAGGATACCTTGCCGGGCGCTGCCTTGCGTGATGCGGGACGCGGCTTGCTCTCGGACTCGAAATCCGCGTGCATCGCGGTCCACTAGGGCACCAACAAAGTCCCACAGAATCACTTTTGGTTCAGGCATTCGGATCCTCCCAGTTCGAGTAAGCGGCTCGCGTACCCACTTCTGGCAGCAAATCTGCCTGCACTGATTTTTCACGTACCGGATCAGAGGCTTCAGCCGCCCCGAGCAATCCTGAAATGGACTCGAGCGGGATCAGTTCTGCCTCATAATCACACCTACCGATTTCGAGTGTCGGACAAAAGACACAGCCGCCGCGCGGTCGCCGTAAGTGCCCCGATGCGGGATTGAACTGAATTCCGCCCGACTGCGCTTCCTTGACGAGGTGTGCGACTACCTTGGCGCGGTGTGCCTCGAAGTTATCTGGATCTCCGCTGATGTGTGGCGAAAAGATCACCCGCGCAATCAACTCGGTCCCATCAGGAAGCTTGCCATATCGTAAGCGGACTGTACGATCGAGAAGATCCGCTACCTTCTCGCCGGGTTGAGGATTTCCCTCCACGAAGTGATCCTGGAACTCAGCAATGAACGCGTTTGCCGTGCTCTGGCTGAACACCAGTACGACCGCAGGCAGGGATTGCCGCAACTGGCGCCTAAAGTATTTTCTCTCATGAAAACACTCGCTCACGATCCCGTTCCGCTCGCTCACGGTCATAATCGGCATACCGGGGTCGCTTGGATCGGGCTGCGTACGCCATTTTGCAGATGGACATGCCACCATGTTCATGTAGGCGAGATCTTCGCCAAGCTTTAGTTTGTCTGAGGGCCAGTCCATTTGCTCGGCCATGTCAGCGAGGAGGCCTTGATAGCCGCGATACATTGTTTGAGGATCGAGCCGGGCAGGAAGATCGGCGTCGGGGGCAACCTGCAGGGTGAATGTGGAAAAGGGTGTATCGTGTGGCCCTCCGCCAAGCTCGGTGTAATCGGCAGACGGAACGATTAGTTTGTCGACCGCACGATATCGGAAATAATGAGCATACTGTTTGTAGTCATCGAACAGCGGATTGAGCGCTCCACGTTTGGACGAAAACCAGCCGGGCAGGTTCGGATTGATCCCGATCGCAAGAATCGGCGCCTTTCGGCAACCACTCAATATCTCGGGCAGGACAGCGGCCCGACCGACATAGGTAAGCGGCTGAGAAATACCTGGTGTGGGAGGCGGGCCGTCCGTCTGGTAATCGAAACTATGATAAGTACCCCACTTGCGGAAGTACGTGCAAGGATGAGGCGATCCTAATGGCTCCTGCGATGTCCGCATCGAGTTACAGGGCATCACCTCGTATACCAATTCCACTTCCGCCGGCAGTCGTGAGTTCAGCATGCCGAGGCTCCCCTATGGCATGTCGGCGATCACAGCCCATGTCGTGAGGGCACTCATGACACTCGTCCAATAACCAAAGGCTTCGTAATACCAAACTGCCCAGTGACTCTGCATGTTGAGCTGCCGTGGAGACTGGGTGAGATCTGCGTTGATCTGCGGATCTGAGATGTTACGGATCACTGCCCACTTCGGTGCGGAGGTACCAAGCTCTTCGGCGGCGAGACCGAGCGCTGCATCGCCCATCTCGAGGCCACAGCCTATTGCTGCCAGTTCGGCGACGTTGGCCGACGTTCCGAACTCGAAGAAGTCCGTGGAGAGTATCGGGTGGAAGGCGAGAATTTTGTTCACGCCGGTCCCCTTCTCGTGGATGATTGAAGGCTTGTAAGGCCGGTCTAGCGCGAAGGCTCCATTATGGCGCTTGGTCGGTGGACCGAAAATCGGCTCGATCAACTTGTCGGCGAAGCCTTGCATGAGTTGCTCAGCTTTGCCGAACTGGCCGGTAGGCAGACTCCAATCACTCTTGTAAGTCTTGTTGTTGAACGGTGCGTTCTTAAACTCGTCTCGGCAGCGAAAGCGTGCGGCGCGGGTGACGAGCACGTCCCCGAGGTCATGTTCAAGCTGGATCCCGCCACATGTTCCAACAGTCAACACGTGGCTCGCCTCCGTGTCTTCGATGATCTGCTTGAATAGGTCCTTCACGGGCAGTGTCGCGTTGCCGGGTGCGCCGTGGGGTGGATCCTGAATACCGTCCTGATTGAGGTGGAGTTCGCTCTTGAACAACAGGACCTTTTTGCCGCCGATCTCGATGGGCATGTAGGTGCCGAGAATCTTGCCCTTTTTTGAGGGAGCTCCGGGGCGGACCCGTTCATCATAGAATTCCGCGTAGCGGCGGTTGTACCGATACCAGCTTTTGCCTGGACGTCCGGGAGAAAGTACGTCGGCCATTCCGTCTCGTTCGGCAACGGTCCAGGTGATGACTGCGACATCCGCCTTCGGCAGCGGCTTCCCCGGACTAGGCACGGTGTTGAACGGCTGAGGAACCGGCGCAAGACCGACGGGGAACTGGATACCAAGATCGGCAAGCAACCCCGCCTCCGCGGCGACGGGCGGCGGAATTAGGCTGTCGTCCTCTGGAGTCCGGTCAAGCGAGAGGAGCATCCGAGCCAGATGTTTTCGCTCCTGAATTTCGGATTCTTCGGGCATGTATGCCTCCTAATTTGCTACTCAAGGAATCTGGTGATAGTCAGGTTACGAAACTCAACTTTGTTTGGGATGACAGGCAGGAACTGAGACGGGTTTGCCTCATCCTCCTGGCGCCAGCGCTTGCCGACGCAGCGAAGGTAGACGACAGGGTTCATGGAATGATTCCGTGCGGTTCCGCAGCACACCCAATCATGGGCATCGACACTATTCCGGTAGTACGCTGAAAAATATGCGCCTCGTCGTTCTAGGCGCAGGCGACCGGCACGTGGCGTGGCTCCGTCACCTACCGGCTTTCCATACTGATTGCTATCGTATTCTGATCCTAAGTTCCAGTTGATCCGCATCCCATCGTTTTCGTCGTGTTCTACACCAACGTAGGGCGGAGCGCCGTGCGGATCATAGAATGAATCCTTTTCGCGGAAGTTAACAGGCTTCTTAGCCTGATGAGCTCCAGGATCGACATTCAGGACGGCCATCTCAAGCGTTGTTGCTTGTGCAACTGTTTCTACTTGATAGTCGACTTCAGCGGCGAAGTCGCCACGGATGCCTGGAACATATCCGACCCCGCCACCTGAATAATAGGGCCAATCCTTGGCTGTGTAAGTCAGTTTGGTCTCAATAGCACCCAAGCGGATTTCTAAGGGGTCCGTAGGTGCTGGTGGAAAGGGAGGATAGGGAGCAATCGTGATATGGATGCCGTCGTTCTGTGTAACCTCGGCGAATTCGTTCGCTTTAGCGTAACCCAATGCAAAATTCTCACGATTGAGAGTCGTTCCTGAAAACGGTTCGTTGACGAGTTGGACTTGCCGCCGACAGAATGAGACCTCTAACATTGAGTCGGTCGAAATCGACCAGATGAACGAAAGGTCTTTTAACCCAACCCATTCCGCTTGCGTAAAGGTGCCATCTTCACGTCCAGGATGAAGAATAGCACCCACTTTCAACTCACCAGTCACAATGACTTCCTGAAGAGCTCTTCCAAAAGCTGTGAGTATGCCCTGTGCAAAGACATCCTCGAGTCGGGTAACCAAACCATCGGCTCCAAGCGTCTTCATGAGCTGAAGTTGTCGATCGGGCGGCAAGGTGATGTCGAATGTCGCAATGCGAAGGTGAGGTGCGCGAGTTCGAACAACCCTGAGATTCTTCTGGTCCAAGGAGTATAGTACGACGCGTGATGCCAGGCCATACGTATCGATGGCATCGAGAGCCCTGTTAACGAATTCCTCTCGTCGACCTGTAGTGAGCGAAGAATCGTGCTTGAGTTCGATGAGCAGTTCGATATCGTCGGGCAACTGTTCAAGTACTCGATGAAATGTTTGGAGCGCCATTCTGCGACTGCCAGCATAATAACGGAATGTCGGTGAGATCGGGGGCTGATAAGTCTTACTAAAGTCCAACCTCATGAGATCGGCCAGCCGCATGTTCGCAATGACACCAGGGACCTCGGTAAGACGATCTGTTGTCCCGTCGTGAGAGATCACCAAATGACCATCTTGTGTGAGTTGGAGGCTGAATTCGAGCACATCAGCGCCTCCGGTGAACCCAGCGATAAGGGCGGGAAGACTATTCTCGGGCGCATGACGGCATGTGCCACGGTGAGCGGCGATTCTCATTTGCTTGTCCTCGGGTTGCGATTGAACAGACCGTGACACACGCGGTAGGCGTTCGCGATCTGAGTAAGCGTCGGATTAGAAGCGCCTGCTGTGGGCATGAACGCAGAATCCAGAACATACAGACCTTTCACCGTGTGACTCTCACAGTTCTCATCAAGAACCGAAGCCCAGGGATCCCGGCCGGCACGCAATGTGCCATGATTGTGACCATAGCCTTCATTGACCGCGGCCTGCGGCTCGAACTTGCGCAATTCACCCCCAGCCTCGACCATGATCTGACACACGCGATCCATGCAGTACTTACTGATCGCTAGATCGTAGTCGTGATGCTTGTAGTTGACGCGAGCGACCGGCAATCCCCAGGGGTCCTTCACATCCTTGTCGAGCTCGACGCGATTGTCGTACAAGGACATCGTCTCGCCGGTGAAGGAGAACATCACGCCGCCTTGATTTCGGAGCTCTACGAGGCGATCGATCAAGTCGTTGCCCCAAAGATCCTTCGATTTTTTGGCCCCACCAGCCCTCGTTACGCACTTAATGAGGGGGCTGATAGTGAACGGGTCGTAGATTGAAAACTTGCCGCCCTTGGTGAGTTCAGGGCGCTGCTTGTCGCGAATCACGTAAAGATCACGCAGCTGCAGACTCCCCAGCGAGGTACGGGGTTGGAACAGTCGTTGCGGGCCGTCATCCCAGACGGGTTGACCTTTGAAAGTTAGTTCAGCATTGCCCTTAGTGTGGTAGGTCAAATAGCGGCCGATCAGCTTGTTCGGATCGGGTATTCCCGAGATGAGAAACAAACGAGCTGATTCGAGGGCTTGGATGGAGACAAACACCCGAGGTGCCTTCACCACAAACTCCTGCCCGGACGGGGAATCTTTGTAGGCCACACCCTCCACCACTCCGCTCTTATAGAGAATGCGCGTCACGCAATGCTCCGTTTTCAAGGTACAGAGACCGCTACGTAAAGCGGTTGCGAGGACGGTGTTCGTACTGCTTGCGCGGTCGTTCACGGCGCAACCGTAGCCTTGACAGAAACCGCAGTATGGACAACCTGGACGTCCATTGAACGTGCGGGTATTGATTCCGCGTGGGCTTGGGAAGGGTAGCATGCCAGCTCGACCAAACGCCCATTGGAGGAACGGGGTCGAGGCATGAGGTCGGAGCGGTGGCATCGGAAATTGGTACCGGGGCCGTGTGGGTTCCTGCATATGGCGGGTGCCAGGTGTCGGCGCCTGGCCGGAAACACCCCACTCCCATTCGGCCATCTCGAACCAGGGCTGGAACTCATCGTAAGACCATGGCCAATTGATCTGCGAGGTGCCGGGCGGTGGACTAGGCATGACGTCAAGCAGACTGAAATCCTCAGCCGTATAGCGGGGCAGATTGGCTTCCCATAACATCGTTGCGCCGCCCACCATGTTGCCGATCCACCAGCGTTCGACTTTCTTCGCCACCTGAGTCACCGGATCCACGTACATCATTGGGTCCGATTGTTTCGATGGAATCAGCGCCTTGTGTTCGGAGTAGTGGAGTTCGTCGTAAGGCAGAAAGTCGTCAGGACGTTTGAGCGGACCTTTCTCGAAGACGATCACTCGCTGCCCATGTTGTACAAGTACTCGGGCGGCAGTACCCCCCCCCGCTCCCGAGCCGACGACAATGGCATCAAACTTTTGGTCAGTCATGATACAAATTCTCCGCGGGTTGGAGGTAGCCCAGGGCACGCCACATGATCTTATTGTCGTTGCCACCCCAACGCGGATCGGCGAAACACCCTTGAATACAGTGCCGTCGTAAGGTGGTGAATACGACCTTTTGATCCAGATCGGTCGCTAGGCCTTCGAGGGCAGCAGCCTCAAGCTGCGTCAACAATTCGACTAAGCTTGCGTCTTCGATATCAGCCAGCGTTTTGGCGTACTTCTTAATGCAGTACTTTTCGAGTTCACCCAGCGCCTTTAGATAGAGGGCCCGCCAGGCCGGGATCTCTTCGTAGACGCTTGGGTCCATGGCCAGCAGCTGATTCACGAAACGACTGGCGCGGGCTTCCCGAGCACCAGGGATTTGGCGCGTGTGGTCGGCGGGAAGTATGCCATCAAACAGACGGTCGAGCGCAGCGAGTTGGGCATCATCAAGGATGCTGGCTGCCGGTCGCCGAAGCCAAGTGGGTATGTTGGGATCGAAGAGAATCATGTGTGTCCTTCCAAGTCATTTTCCATACCTTGGATCATGTTGTAGTGCAGTGTAATGTCAGGCGGACCAAGTCGCTCGATCATGCCGCACATGACGGCGTCGTCTTCGTCGGTCAGCAAGTCGCCGATCTCTTTAAAGAGCTCGTCATCTTCACGCTTGCCATGGGTTTTATAAAGCCTTACGAACGCATCCGTGACGTTGGCGAACTCGAGCAAAGCGTTTTTATTGCCCGCCTGAATCCGGTTCAGTGCGATGGTCATAGCCTTGAAGTAGGCGCGACCTTGGTCGTGTTCTTCCAGCATCCAAGCAGTCTTGGACGAGGGATATCCACGCATGTGAGCGAAAGGCACAAGCACCTCTTCCTCCATACGATGATGATAGGGGTCGATGAAATGATTGACGATCCATACCAGACGGTGCATTGCGCTTAGCAACGCCTTGAAGATCTCCACCGGGTCCTCGCTCGCGCGCAGACGTTGAACGATAGTAGATGCGGCGTTGACGATCCGATTCCCCACCATATGTTGGCCTTCGAGCAGAGCTTCGATGAGCCGGCCGCTTGAAACGGGTAAAACGACTCCTCGCGGTAAGTTGGAGTGCATATAATCACCGCCGGGCGGAAATTTCTTAACGACTCCTGTCATGCCAGCATTGATTGCACCTAAGACCTCCAGCAAGTTTTCGCTCACATACGTGCAATCCTCCGGATTGACGTTCATCGCTCTTGCAGCGAGTTCGTATATGGCCCGTTGAGGTTTTTCTGCCTTGACTGCGAGAATCTCTGGATCTTGGGTGGAGATGATGCGTTCGAAATAGCCTTCTAGTCCCGCATCTTTAAGCATCAGCGATGCGTCAACACCAGGCGGTACGTTTGTGATCACCGCCAGACGCACACCATCGAGCGCCTTGATGTTCTTGAGGAGCTCGTCGACGCTTGGTCGAAAACGAATCAGATGTCCCTTGCGGTCGACGACTCCCAATGTGTTGCGGATATCAAAGAAAAACACGTGAGATCGAGTCATTTCCTCACCTCGGCTAAAGCGTGATTGGCTCTCCATCAATGAAAGAAATGGCGTCAAGCCTTGTAGATGTCTTGCGTTGGGGAATGGCTCCTCTTGAAAGGAAAGCTCGCTTGCATCGTGGTCATGACAAACCGATCGTTGGAGCACGTAACTCACCGAATTCTTGCACGCGAAGCCGCTGTACCACCTGTTCCGAGGCCAGGACAATAGCGCCACTTGAGACCTCTGCGATTCCTCCTTGGAATAAGATCATATGGCTCTATCAAAGTAGATCCATTAATCTCTCTCCATGCCTAGAGGTCAATTCGTCTGTTCCTGCTTGCGATGACGTCCACGGAATATCTCGTCGCTGCATACTTCAAGCAAAGAACGGACCTCGTTGAATCTGCCAGGATGGCGTGAATTTCAAAGGATTGTGCTGTTCTTTACGAGGAAGAGCTCCGCGAGGTGAATCTATTTCGATTCAGGGAGTATCAGAATGGATTCAGGGAGTATCAGAATGGATTCAGGGAGTTTGCTAGAGGTAGCGTGCAATCAGAGGTGCAGATGCCCAAGGAATCCCGAACTATCCGGTCAGAAGTTGTCCACGTTAATGAGCTTGTGACTCGCTGACTCTCTAGCTGCTTTGCTGAGTTTTCAGTTGTGAGTTTTGAGTGATGAGTTTGGGGTCTCTCCGGAAAACTAAGAACCAAGCACTCAGAACTCAAAACTGCGGCATCACATCCCTCCACCTGCACCATCCAACTCGGGCTGATTGCCCGGAAGGATCTTCTGTAAAGCAGCTCGATAGTCCTTGAGTCGCTTTTCATCCACTCGTCCGATCTCAATTTCCTTATCCCGCTGCATTCGTTCCAAGTGATCCAATGCCGAGAGAAGCGGTTGAACGGCCCCGAGGAGGTTCCCGATTTCAAACGCCTCCAGAGATGACACCAACGATTCATTCAGCGACTTGTACGGGGTTCCAGCACTCTGGCTTCGCGCACGTGACACGATGGTTTCATAGCCATCCACCGCCTCGAAAGCAGGTTTCACTCCCGAGGGTAGCGAGCTCAAGTGGACAATGGGCGGAAGCTTAGCGGCATAGGACTTGAGATGGGACGTTAACCCTCCCACGGTATCGAGTACTTCGGTGGTCAGCATGCGTCCTCAGCAAAATGGAATTCCGCGGCTGATCCACGCACTCTACCGTGGGTGGCGAGTATCAGCTCCTCAAACGCATTCGTCACCGTCTCCATATCACCAGGAATCGGCCTCGTGAATTCCTCCACTTTACCCGTCGTTGGATGAACGAATCCCAGCGTCCTGGCATGGAGCATCACCCGAGGAATCACCACTTCAACGACCGTACAGACCTTCCGTCCGCCGTACGTGTGATCCCCCAGAATGGGATGTCCCAAGGAGGCGAGGTGAACCCGAAGCTGATGAGTCCGGCCGGTTCGGGGATACAGCAGCACATGGGCAGCCGCTTTCCCATACCGCCGCTCCACCACATACTCCGTCACCGATTCCTTAGGACTGGTCGTTCTCGGGGAAAATTTCTTCCGATCTTTGATGTCCCGACCGATCGCCAGCTCGATCACTCCTCGGCCTTTCTTGGGAACGCCCCAGACCAAGGCTTCGTACACCCTGGTAATGGTATGATGCTTGAATTGTGCCGCAAGCGCGCGGTGCACCTGGTCGGTCTTGGTAATGACCATGACGCCGGAGGTTTCCTTGTCCAGTCGATGGACGAGACCGGGCCTCTCCTTTCCACCGATGGTCGAGATCGTGCCGCCCGATGTTTGGAAATGATGGAGCAGCGCGTTCACCAGGGTTCCGGTCCAGTTCCCCGGAGCAGGATGGACGACGATGCCAGGCGGTTTATTCAAGACCAGCAGAGACTCATCCTCGAACAGCACTTCTAGAGGGATGGCCTCTCCCTTGATTGAAAGAGGCTCCGGCTTCGGTACATCCATGGTGATCCGATCGCCGGGTTTGATCTTGTGACTCGCCTTCACCACCTGATCGTTGATTCGAATGCGCCCCAGCTCGATCAGCCGCTGCAAGGCAGACCGCGAGATCTCCCGTTCTCGATTGACGAGAAAGAGGTCCAGCCGTTTGGGCTGTTCTCCGGCAGTGATGATAAATTCTGTAATCATGAGCAGAACACGCTACTAAAGAGCCTTGGTCAAATGCAATCGGCTATTGCCGGCGGTTTGCTTCTTTCGTAACGGAGGATCATAGTACCAAGTACCAAAGTAAACCGGTCCGCTCAGCTCCGGCTTCGCTCTCAGCGGAGCGGTTGAAGCCGACGAGGCGTTTTGCTAGGGTGGCTCCCCGGGAGCAACTCACATGGGCATACGATTTTCGCATTACGACCCAGAGGGGTTCTACGACGAGCTCTATGAGGAGAAAGGCCAGCCGCGACCCGGAAGCACGCTCTTACTGCGAAAGTTTGCATCACTGCCGGAAGGGGAGCTGAAAAAACGACAGGAAGCGGCGGAACGCGTGATTCTCAACATGGGGATGACGTTCGGCGTCTATGGAAGCGATGACCGACATGAGCAGATCTTCCCCTTCGACATCGTCCCACGGATCGTTTCGGCGTCGGATTGGGAGCACATCGAATCCGGCCTTTGTCAGCGCATGCGCGCGTTGAACTTGTTTATCGACGATGTGTACCACGATCAAAAGATCCTCAAGAACGGAGTGATTCCCAACGACCTGATTTATTCCAGCAAGGGTTTCTTGCAGCCCTGCATGGGCCTCCACCCACCGCGCGGCATCTGGTGCCACATTGCCGGAATCGACCTGGTGCGAATCAGCGATGGTCGGTACTATGTCCTCGAGGACAACACCCGTTGCCCGTCCGGGGTGGCCTACGTGTTGGAGGCCAGACAGGTCATGAAACGGACATTTCCCGAGCTGTTCGAGGCCTATCGCGTGCGGCCGGTTGATGGATATCCAAGCCAACTCTTGGAAACCCTTCGTTCCCTTTCCGAGCTTCCGGATCCGACCGTCGTGATTCTCACGCCGGGCACTTTCAATTCCGCCTATTACGAACATTCCCTGCTCGCCCAAAAGATGGGAGTGGAATTGGTCGAAGCCAGCGATCTCGTGGTTGTGGAGGGGTCGGTCCACATGCGCACCACCAAGGGGTCTCAGCGTGTCGATGTGATCTACCGCCGGATCAATGACGACTATCTGGACCCCCTGGCGTTTCGAAAAGATTCCCTGCTCGGAGTCCCCGGTCTGATGGAATCCTACAAGAGAGGCCGAGTCGCACTCGCCAATGCGCCCGGTACAGGTGTGTCGGACGACAAGGCCATTTATGCTTACATCCCGAAGATCATCAATTACTATTTGGCGGAGGAACCGATACTCCCGAATGTACCCACCTATATCTGTTCGGATAGACGGGATCGAACCTATGTCTTGGAGCATTTGGATCAACTGGTCGTGAAAGCCACCAATGAAGCCGGTGGGTACGGGATGCTGATAGGCCCACAGGCCTCGCAACGAGATCGCGAGGAGTATGCCCGTCGCATCGAGGCCGACCCGCGCAATTACATTGCCCAACCCACTCTGGCCCTCTCGCGAGTGCCCACCTTGGTGGAGGATCATTT
The DNA here is from genome assembly GCA_029194675.1 of Nitrospira sp. Taxonomy (NCBI): domain Bacteria; kingdom Pseudomonadati; phylum Nitrospirota; class Nitrospiria; order Nitrospirales; family Nitrospiraceae; genus Nitrospira; species Nitrospira sp. The sequence continues at coordinate 444,001 of JARFXP010000004.1, forward strand.
GGAAGGGCGCCACGTCGATCTGCGTCCCTACGTCTTGTATGGACGTGATGTGTACGTCTTGCCGGGAGGTATGACACGCGTGGCATTGCGGAAAGGGTCACTCGTGGTGAATTCGTCTCAAGGTGGAGGCAATAAGGATACCTGGGTCCTTTCATGAACGACGTCTTTGCCGCTGAAGCTCAAACCAGCAACCGTCTCGCGCTCGACCGACGATGCTGAGCCGAGTCGCCAGTTCCATCTATTGGTTGAACCGTTACATCGAAAGGGCGGAGAATTATGCCCGGTTCATCGAGGTGAACTTGAACCTCACTCTCGACCTTCCCAGAGGCACCACGGAGCAGTGGGAGCCGTTGGTGGCCGCAACGGGAGATCATGAACGTTTTACCGGTCACTATGGAAAGGCGACGAAGGAAACCGTGATCCAGTTTCTCTTAGCCGATGCCACAAATTCCAATTCGATTCTGTCTTGCCTCCTGGCTGCCCGAGAGAACGCTCGAACGGTCCGGGAAGTCATTTCCACCGACATGTGGGAGCAGGTCAACCGCTTTTATCTTATGGTCAGAGACGGTGTCGCGAAGGGCCTGTCCAGCCGAAATCTCCACACGTTTTTGGCGGACGTGAAAGCGAACTGCCACCTCTTCCTGGGCATTACCGACGCCACCATGTCGCACGGAGAAGGCTGGCACTTCGCCAGACTCGGGCGTCTGCTGGAACGAGCGGATAAGACCTCCCGCATCCTCGACGTAAAATATTTCATGCTGCTCCCGACCGTGGCCGAAGTCGGCACGCCGTTCGACATTATCCAATGGTCCGCCTTGTTGAAGTCCGCCAGCGCCCTGGAGATGTATTGCAAACAGCATGGCCGCATCTCGCCCAACCAGGTGGCGGAGTTTCTGATTCTCAATCCGAACTTTCCGCGGGCCATCCGCTATTGCCTCATCAAGGCCGAAGATTCACTCCATGCGATTGTTGGATCAGAGAGCGACAGGCATAACAATCTGGCGGAAAGGCGGTTGGGTCGGTTACGGTCGGAAATGGACTACGCCGATATGGCGGACATCCTGTCTGGCGGGTTGCACGAGTTTTTCGATGACTTTCAACTCAAGCTCAATCGGACCGACGACGCCATTTACGAAACGTTCTTCGCCCTGCGCCCGGTCGAAGGAGTGATGATGAAGGAAAAAGTGCAGTGAGGCGTCGACCGTGCGCGAACATCCTCTCGCCGCACAGCCTCGTGTTCTTCGGCACTCGTCATCTGAAGATGTCGCGGGTGTGCGGCCGAACGCCCTGCCGTTCAGCTACGGCCTGAAGCACCATTCGCTGCAACGGTTAGTTAGGCGGTGGCGGCCTCAAGCGATCGACTCTTTTTCGCAATGGCTCGTGGAAAATCGACAAAGACGAAGTATGCCTTGTGATAGAGATAATCCTCGCCGCTTTCGTCCACGATCCGCACCAGATCGTCCTTGGCCGCTTGCGGGTCCGGGATGATTCGATACACCTTGCCTGGAATCAAAGATGCCTTGTAGTCGGTATTATCCACGCAGAGGGCAAATGATTTGGCTAGTTGTCTCATGATTCCTCCAAGTACCGCTTGATCTTGAGGTCTCGCCTGCCGATGTTGTGGGCTTCATACCAATGAAGCTCTACCCTTCGCAGAATACCGTTCGGCAACCGGACGGGACGATTCCTTTCAGCTTCCGCCAGCGGCCTGGACCGTAGGCTTTGCGGAGGTAACGCCGGACTCGGATTCCGGAACCGGTCGCAATAATAGTGCACACAGGCGGCCTAACGTTTGAGCTGAGGCGCGAGTGCCATGCCGGTGCGAGTCGGCTCGAGCGAAGGGTTAGGCATCATTCTTCGGCGATGGACTGGGGCTTGGGTGGATTGCCCGTGGGAAAGCCTTCGCTATCGACTGGCGCACCCGTAAACATGGCTGCTGCTCTGCGACTGATATAGCCACCTTCTTGCAAGTGTGCTCTCGCTAGATCGGGAAGGCCAGCCGGAAAGCGGATGCAGAAGTTGATCTCAGCAATCTTCTTCGCAAAGTCTTCAAGGTCGGCGGCGGAAAACCGCGTTGTGATGACCTCTCGCTTCCTCACGCGAGTAGTCTTGATGGAACCAAGATCGTCCGGGGACCAATGCCACATACCGTGCGTCAAAGCATCTCTGTAGGTCTTGAGCTGAGTGATCCGTTCATACTGCTGGAACAAGGTCTTTGCTCGTCGACCTCTCACCTTGTCGACCACGCGCTCTTTCCAGAGCGCGAGAACTCCTGTGAACTGAAGGTTGTTCATCTCCTTTGGGAGCTTGGCGACATTGAATGCTTCCGATTCGAACGTAGACAGGGTCTGCATGAAGATCTCATGCTCCATGCTTGCCCAATGAACCGAGATAGAGCCAACGAAGTAGATCTCCCGTTCACTAAGCTGAGGGTCCCACAATCTGATCAAAGAACTCTTGGGAGACACTGGCGCGGCCTCATCATGCCTAACTATTAAGTGAACCGCTGGGTCACCTAAACGGGGGAGCGGGATATCCCGTTTGGACTCTCGGCTGTTGTGGGGAAATCGGCCCCAATATCCCTACGTTACAAGCTGGTGTCAAGTCTGGCTCGCACGGATAGATCGCCTGTCCTCGGGGTGTATCCAGCCCTCAACTCACCACGGATAGATCGGTCGGAAGTGGCGACCGGTACAACACCCGAAGGACTGTGGGAAGCCGGTCAAGAGGTGGTGGGGCGGGCCAGGAGCCTATCCGAGTAATCCTTCGTTTCGAGGCGAAGGAGCCGCTGGCAGATGCAAGGCCGCAGGCTCGAAAAATCCGGAGGCGTATTCGCTGGAATACGCTGAGGAATTTTTTGAGCCGAGAACGATGCAGATGCTTGCGGATCGTGTGCCGCAGTAGAATGGCATTACTCGGACAGGCTCCTAACTTGAGGCGGGACTACGTCGCAGGTCGAGAGTAAAGGGAAAGTCGCGATTGCGCTCTTCGGGTTGGATGGTCATCGGCCCTGGCGTGTGACCGTGGTCCCAGAACCGAGCGGCGCGTCGGGCCTCGGCTTCGTTTGCGTTGACCGGGAACGAGGGGGAGCTCCGTCCTCCCGGATGCACCACGTGGTACGTGCACCCGCCGATTGCACGGCCGGCCCAGGTATCGACGAGATCAAACACCAGCGGGGACTGCACCGGGATGGTCGGATGCAACCCCGAAGGCGGTTGCCAGGCCCGGTAGCGGACTCCCGCCACGAATTCGCCGCGCGTCCCTGTTGGATGGAGCGGGACCGGACGGCCATTGCACATCACGACGTGGCGTGGATCGATCATGCCGTTGACCTTGACTTGAATGCGTTCCACCGACGAGTCCACATGGCGCGCAGTGGCGCCGGCAACCGCTTCTTCTCCCAACACGTGCCACGGTTCAATCGCCTGCCGCAGTTCCAGCTCAATATTGTCATAGACCACGCTCCCGTATCGGGGAAAGCGGAACTCAAGAAACGGTGCAAACCACTCGTCGTGAAATGCATACCCGCCGGCTTGTAAGTCCCCCAGCACGTCCTTCATATCCTGCGAGACGAAATGGGGCAGCATGAACCGGTCATGCAATTCGGTCCCCCAGCGCACCACCGGAGCGTGATAGGGTTGGTTCCAAAACTTCGCAACGAGGGCACGCAGCAACAACATCTGTGACAAGCTCATCCTGGGATGAGGCGGCATTTCAAAGGCCCGGAATTCCACCAATCCCAGGCGTCCTGTCGCGGAATCCGGCGAATAGAGCTTGTCGATGGAGAATTCCGCGCGGTGCGTATTGCCGGTCAGATCCACGAGCAAATGCCGAAGCAAACGATCCACTAGCCACGGCGTCGGAGTGCCCTGCCCGGCCTGCTGCTTGGCCGTCATCTGCTGAAACGCAATCTCGAGTTCATACAGGTGATCGTGGCGGGCCTCATCCACCCTAGGCGCCTGGCTGGTCGGCCCTACAAACATGCCGGAAAAAAGGTAGGACAACCCGGGATGATTCAGCCAGTAGGTGGTGAGGCTCCGGAGCAGATCCGGGCGGCGCAACATCGGACTGTCCGCCGGCGTGGGGCCGCCCAGCGTGATATGGTTTCCGCCGCCCGTGCCGGTATGGCGCCCATCGAGCATGAACTTTTCCGTCCCCAATCGTGACTGGCGCGCTTCCTCGTAGAGGATGTGCGTGTTGCTGACTAGTTCGTCCCAGGTCTTGGCGGGGTGAATATTGACCTCAATGACGCCTGGATCGGGAGTTACTTTGAACGACTGCAATCGAGGATCATAGGAAGGCGGATAGCCCTCCACCCACAGCGGGCTCTGCAATTCAGCAGCAGTCTCCTCAACCGCGATGACCAGATCGAGGTAGTCTTCCACATAGGCCTGAGGTGGCATGAAGACGTGCAGTCGTCCCTGTCTGACTTCCACACATAATGCTGTCCGAAGCACGTCCCGAGCCGATTCGCCGACCGCCCATGCTGTGTTGAGCGCGAGTTGGCGTTGATCAGGCGCTCCCGATCCGCGCGGTCGAGACCCGGCCGGTCCCAAGGGCTCGCGCGCCTCCAGAGGGTCTTGTTCCGGCTCGATCTCAACATCGTCCGGAGCCACCCAGGGGAGAGAGGTCAAGGGCAGCCGATAGCCCATCGGCGAATCTCCCGGCAACAGGTACAGCCGCCCCCGCTTGAGCGGCCAGGGACCGGAAATCCATCGGGCTTTGCGCGGACCAGACCGGCGGAGCCTCGGCGGCGCGATCTCTCTGAGAGGCAAGACATAGCCGGCCACTTCCCCCAACCCTCGATCCAGCAGACGCGCCAACGTCCGACGCTGCGCCGGATCCTTGAGGTCCTTTTGGAGCGGGTCCACATTGACCGGCAGTTTCTGTTCCTCCATGAGGTAATGCCAGACATCTTCATAGGCAGGGATGGCAAAGGCGGGGTCGAGATTCAGCCGTTCGGCCAACCGGGCCGCAAACTTCTGCGCGTGATCAGCTGAATAGCCGTAGGAAACTGATTCATCGGCAATCAATGTGGGATCATTCCAAACCGGCTCGCCATCCAGCCGCCAATAGCACCCCAAGGCCCACCGGGGCAGCACTTCACCCGGATACCACTTGCCCTGGCCATAGTGCAGCAGCCCACCCGGCGCAAAACGGCTCTTCAGGCGTTTGAGCACATCGCCGGCGAGCTTCCGCTTGGTGGGACCGAGCGCATCGGTATTCCACTCGGCCCCTTCCATATCGTCGATCGAAACGAACGTCGGCTCGCCTCCCATCGTGAGCCGCACATCGCCGGCCTGCAGATCGACATCGACCTGCAGACCCAGCGCCTCGATGGCTCGCCATTGTTCGTCGGTATAGGGCTTCGTGACTCGTGGATCTTCGTGAATCCGCGTCACAGTCATGCGGAAGTCCAGCTCGGACTCGCAGACACCCGTACTCCCGATCACCGGCGCGGCGCTGGACGGAGAGGCCGTGCAGGCCAAGGGGATGTGCCCTTCACCCGCCAATAGACCAGAGGTCGGATCAAGCCCGATCCAACCGGCCCCAGGAATATAGACTTCTGCCCAAGCATGGAGGTCGGTGAAATCCTGCTTGGGCCCGGCCGGTCCATCGAGAGGCTTCACATCAGCTACCAGTTGAATCAGGTACCCAGATGCAAATCGCGCAGCGAGACCAAAGTTCCGCAGAATCTGCACCAACAGCCAGCCACTATCACGACACGAGCCCCGCCGCGATTGCAGCGTCTGCTCACAGGTTTGAACGCCCGGTTCTAGTCGGACAATGTAGTCGATATCTTTTTGAAGCCGTTGATTGAGGCGAACCAGAAAGTCGTTAATGAAGTTCGACTCCTCGCGGTTGGCATTCTTAAACCGTTCCAGCCAAGCTCCAAGCAACGGCCCGGGGGGGTCGACTTCGAGGAACGGCACCAACTCCTTCCTCAGCTGTGGGGCATAGGTAAACGGAAATCGCTCGGCGGACGGCTCGACGAAGAAATCGAATGGGTTGATCACCGTCATATCGGCAACCACATCCACCACCACTTCGAGTTCCGTGGCCCGCTCCGGAAAGACGAGGCGGGCCAGGTAATTGCCGTAGGGGTCCTGCTGCCAGTTGATGAAATGGTCGGCGGGACGAATATTCAGCGAATAGCTGTGAATGCGGGTCCTGCAATGAGGGGCGGGGCGCAGCCGGACCTCGTGCGGGGACAGGCTCACCGGTCGATCGAAACGATAATGGGTCCTGTGGTTCAGGGCGACTCTGATACTCATAGGATCAATCGTTCCAATGCGGGTCGGGCAGGTCGGTGAACAGCCGCTTCAATCCCTCTGCCCATCGCTGACGCACCTCGTCAAAATACGAGTCTTGTTCTCCCAGGCGCCGTTGGAGTCCGACTTTCAAGCTGTCCCGCTCATAACACAGCAAGTCGATCGGCGGGCCGACGGAGATATTGCTGCGCATGGTCGAGTCGAACGAGATTAGGACACATTTCGCCGCTTCCATCAGGCCGGTGGAATAGGTGATCACTCGGTCGATCATGGGCTTCCCATACTTGACTTCTCCGTTCTGGCAATAGGGCGTGTCTTGGGTGGCTTCGATGAAATTGCCTTCGGTATAGATATTGAAGAGCCGGTGCCGTTCGCCGCAAATCTGCCCTCCCAGAATGAACCCGGCGCTGGCCTCGATATTGTGCTGCATGAGATAGGGACCGTCTCGTTTCTGCACCTCGCGCAAGGTCTCGCCGACGAGGCAGGCGATATCATACATGGATGAGGTGTTCCAAATGTTCTCTTGATGCATCTGGGCCCGCTGTTCCAGCAACTCCACCACACCTTGGGTTACGGCAAGATTGCCTGAACTGAGCATCACGATCACCCGTTCACCGGGGCGCTCGAACACCGCCATTTTTCGAAAGTTGCCGACTTGATCCACGCCGGCGTTGGTCCGTGAGTCCGACGCAAGCACCAAGCCCGACCCCATGATAACCCCCACACAATACGTCATCTCCATCTCTCCATGGTTTGGATATGACACGAACACCCTCGGTCGTCTCTTGCGAGTTCAGAAAGACCGGGTTCCGAGATCGGAAGCGTAGCCTATGCCCTTGTGGGGCGTCAAGACAACTCGTCCATGCCGAATCTGCTCGGTCACCACTCCGTCGCCGCAACCAACAGCCAAGACACGTTCACCCGGTTTGGGAGCCAGCATGTCAATCAGCGGCGCGCCGATGTCCGTCACAAACCGCGCATGCTCTGCGTACTGTTGGGGATTCCAGATTGGTTGGGTTGACATGGAAGACTCAACCTAGATCAACGAACGAAACATAATGAGCGCATCTTGGTACTGATCGTCGTTCATGCGAACCGCGCCGGGAAGCACGCCGAGCACACGGAAACCGAGCTTCTCCCACAAGTGACGCGCGACCTGATTCTCTGAAAAGACGAGATTGAAGATCACACTGCGATACCCAAGTTCTTTGGCATAGTCGAGCATCACGGCGCCAAGCAGTCGACCCAATCCGCGATTCCGCCATTCCGGCACCACGATGAATCCTGCATTCGCCACATGCCGTGCCCGCCCGGGCCAGTTTGGCTTGAGGTAGAAGGCACCGAGCGGTTCCTGCGCCGATTTTCTCGGTCGTTCATACGCGACCACAGTGCTCTTGCCGGTGACCCAATAGTCATGAAATTCAGCTTCCGTGAGCGACCGCTCGTGCGGGTACGACGTGCCCTCGGCGACGATTCGATCATAGAGCTTGGCGAGCAGGGGAAAATCCCGGCTCTCCGCCAGCACCAGCTCAATTGGGGTGCCGTCTTTCAGTTTGGTTTCAGGCGGGAACTGCATGGATTGACCTCAGCTAGGTGTTGCCTCGACAGACCAGTCACCTGTCTGAAAATGCACCCTCGTTCCACAAATCGTTTTCATTTTATGTTGTTCCCTCGACTCATCCTATGGAACCGAGGTTCGCACCAGGCCTTCGTGAGACAGTTCGAGTTAGCCGGTGACCCATTTCCACGGATCAAGTCGAAAGATACGACAAAGAACCATGCCAAATCGACTGATGATGGCTTTCAGTGGCGCCTCGTACTCCTACCCGGGACTCCGGCAGGCAGCGATTGGACAATGTGTAGAACTGGAGAGTATGCTTCTGGATCGTATGACTGTGCGCGTATGTCACCTCATACGAGCAAGGGAATGGGGCCATGTCATTGGTACCTTCCCACGATTTCTTGCACCGCAGGAAACCCGCCGGTAAGACACGCTTACCTACTGACTTGTACAGGTCCATCAGACCCTTCCGACCCGCTCATGTAATTGCTTGTACTGATCCTGCACAGAGATTGGTCCGTCTGCCGGCACAACGATTCCTCGTGTTGAACATCCGTGCAATTCATCTGCTCGCGGAGTGTAACCGGTCAGACGATCCATCCGCGCGCACAACCAGGAGGTACCTATGATGTCCTCCCAAAAATTGTGGTGGAGAGCCGCTCTGCTGGGATTTGCAGTAGGATGCGCGACCGTCCTTTGGCCGGCTCGCGCTGTTCCTGAAACAGCACCGATCACTCTCCCGATCGAAACGGTGGCCGACTATATCCACGCCGTCATCGAGGCCGACCGAGATATCTATACCAAGCATGTCGTGGAGCGTATGCAAGCGAAAGGTGTGGTCGTCGCATCGGAAAACTGGGAACAGAAGCATACGTTGCCCCTACCCGCTCAATTCCTGCTGGAATCAGGACGGTACAACGACAGGAGAGGCCTTGGTATGCATTACCGGCTGATCAGCTTATGGCCGATCAACAAGCGCAATATCGCGACGAATGCTATGGAAAGCATCGGACTCGGCACCATTATGGCTCAACCCAACCGTCCCTACACCGGAGTCACGAGGGTGGCTGATAAGCGGTATTTTGAGGCGGTGTATGCCGATCTGGCCGTCACACAGGCTTGTATCGGCTGTCACAATGCCCATCCCGACAGCCCGAAGCGTGACTTCAAGCTCAACGATGTCATGGGGGCAATCGTGATCAGTATCGAGTTGAGACAATCACCGGCAACAGAAGCGTCCGGCCATAACGGCTACTGAGCATCTATAGACGGTTGAGAGCGTGGATGATTCAGCGATCACTGAATCCCCGACCGGCAGGGCGGAGGTCGCTCTGCTGGTCGGGCGTGTCATACCCAGGACCTCCTTCGTACTATCACGTTGGGTCCGCGAGGCACGGCAGGAATCGAATAACCTAGGCGTGGCCGATCTTTCTCGTCCGCTCGGCGATCTTCTTGCGAAGACGAGCCTTTTCGAGACTGATCTCGGCTTCTTTGACCTCGGACGGCAAGCCACCCGCTTGAAGACGTCGCTCCGCCTCAGCGACTTTAGCGGTAGCACGGTCCACATCAATATCTTCCGCTTTCTCCGCGATTTCCGCCATGACGGTGACTTTGGTCGGGGTGACTTCGGCAAAGCCCCACAGAACTGCCATTGAATGGGCGTGACCATTAACACGATAACGAAGTTCGCCGATGCGAAGGGTCGACAGGAAATGGCAGTGCCCCGGGAGGACACCGAATTCTCCTTCAGACCCAGGGGCGATGACTTCATCAACCTGCTGGCTCAACAGCTGCTTCTCCGGCGTGACGACTTCCAACAGAATCTTTCCCGCCATGATTTCTCTTCCCTAATTCCCTTCCCCCTAGAGGCGAGGAAGCGAGGCATCCTCCATTGCGCGCATGCAACGAGGGTCTTCCGAGACCGCGCGTTGCGCGAGCCAGGAGGATGCACGGTTCATCGCCTCTTTATACCTTCACTCCCATTTTCTCGGCTTTGGCCACCGCTTCCTCGATCGGGCCGACCATGTAGAAGGCCTGCTCCGGCAAGTGATCGTACTTGCCGTCGAGAATCTCTTTGAAGCTACGGACCGTATCTTTGAGTTTGACGTACTTGCCGGGTGCACCGGTAAACGCTTCGGCGACGTGGAAGGGCTGCGAGAGGAAGCGCTGGATCTTCCGGGCGCGAGCCACGACCAATTTGTCATCTTCCGACAACTCGTCCATGCCAAGAATCGCGATAATGTCTTGAAGGTCCTTGTATCGCTGGAGGACGGACTGTACGCCGCGCGCAACCTTGTAATGCTCATCCCCGATGATCTGCGGGTCCAGAATACGTGAGGTCGAATCCAAGGGGTCGACCGCCGGATAAATCCCCAACTCGGCGAGTGAGCGGGACAACACAGTGGTCGCATCCAAGTGTGCAAACGCCGTCGCCGGGGCAGGGTCAGTCAAGTCATCGGCCGGCACGTAGATGGCCTGCACGGAGGTGATCGAACCTCGTTTGGTCGATGTGATGCGCTCTTGTAACGCACCCATCTCCGTCGAGAGGGTCGGCTGATATCCCACTGCGGAGGGCATGCGGCCCAGCAACGCGGATACTTCCGAACCGGCCTGGGTAAATCGGAAGATATTGTCAACGAACAGCAACACGTCTTGGTTCTCCTCGTCGCGGAAGAATTCGGCGACGGCCAGGCCGGTCAACGCGACGCGGAGACGGGCTCCAGGAGGTTCGTTCATCTGTCCATACACGAGAGCGGCCTTCGACTTCGTGTAATCGTCCGGGTCGATGACCTTCGACTCCTGCATTTCGTGCCAGAGATCGTTACCTTCACGGGTTCGCTCACCGACACCGGCGAACACGGAGAATCCGCCGTGGTGCAACGCGATGTTATTGATCAGTTCCATGATGATGACGGTCTTGCCTACCCCGGCGCCGCCGAAAAGTCCGACTTTGCCGCCCTTGCTGTAGGGTTCGAGTAAATCGACGACTTTGATGCCGGTTTCCAGCACCTCTGTCTTGGTTTCCTGATCTTCGAGCTTGGGAGCGGGGCGATGAATCGGGTAGTTATTCTTCGCCTTGATCGGCCCCTTTTCGTCGACCGGTTCACCGAGCACGTTGATGAGGCGGCCGAGGGTTTCGCGCCCGACCGGCACCGAGATCGGAGCTCCGGTATCCAGTACATCCATTCCGCGCGTCAACCCGTCGGTCGAAGACATGGCAACCCCACGCACGCGGTTTTCGCCAAGATGTTGGGCGACTTCGAGTGTGATATTCACAACAGGCTTGCCCGCAGCCTTATTCTCTTCCTGCGTCACCTTAATCGCATTGTAGATGTTGGGTAGCCGGCCAGGAGGGAATTCCACGTCCACGACTGGTCCGATGACTTGAATAACTTTTCCTGTGCTCACGGTATTACTCCTTTGCTCAAGTGCTGAGTGCTGAGGACTAAGGTGGCAAACCCGGCTCCCTGCCGTCCATCTCAGTCCTAAGTCCTCGATACTCAGTCCTGTGCTTACGCTTTCGTCCCGTATCCCATCTTCTGCTTGAAAGTCGTGATGATCTCTTTCAAGCGGCCGCCGACCTTGTCGTCGATCTTGCCGATGGTGGTGACTTCCTTTTTCAGGTCCGAATGGTTCTGTTGGATGTAGTGGAGCAGATCGCCCTCGAACTGCTGCACTTTGTCCACCGGCACATCGTCGAGGTATCCGTTGACACCCGCGTAGATCGAGAGCACCTGATCGGCTACCGGCATCGGCTTATACTGCCCCTGTTTGAGCAATTCCACCATGCGCACACCACGGGCCAGCTGCATCTGGGTCGCCTTATCCAGCTCGCTTCCGAATTGAGCGAACGCCGCCATTTCGCGATACTGCGCAAGGTCCAACCGGAGTGTTCCAGCCACCTGCTTCATGGTCTTGATCTGCGCCGATCCTCCGACCCGAGAGACCGACAGACCGACGTTGATCGCCGGGCGGATACCGGAGTAAAAGAGATCGCTTCCCAGATAGATCTGGCCGTCCGTGATCGAAATGACGTTCGTCGGAATGTAAGCCGATACGTCGCCTGCCTGTGTCTCGATAATGGGAAGAGCCGTGAGACTACCTCCACCCAGTTTATCGCTCAGCTTGGCTGCGCGTTCGAGCAGCCGTGAGTGCAGATAGAATACGTCGCCCGGATAGGCTTCACGTCCCGGTGGTCGGCGGAGCAATAACGAAAGCTGACGGTAGGCGACCGCGTGTTTCGACAAATCGTCATACACGATCAGCGCATGCTTGCCGTGGTCGCGGAAATACTCCCCGATCGCGGCGCCGGCAAAGGGCGCCAGGAATTGCATGGGCGCCGGGTCGCTGGCGCTGGCGGAGACCACCATGCTGTATTCCATCGCGTGGTTTTCTTCGAGCGTCTTCACGACTCGCGCAACAGTCGAGCGCTTTTGGCCGACGGCAACATAGATGCAAAAGACATTCAGGCCTTTTTGATTGATGATCGTATCGACCGCTATGGCGGTCTTTCCGGTCTGGCGGTCGCCGATGATCAATTCACGCTGGCCTCGGCCGATGGGAATCATGGCATCGATGGCCTTGATGCCGGTCTGCAGCGGTTCGCGAACGGATTGCCGGGTGTTCACGCCGGGCGCGACCACCTCGATACGGGAGGAGTGGGGTGACTTGATCGGGCCTTTGCCGTCGATCGGCTGACCGATGGCGTTCACGACGCGACCGACGAGCGCTTCGCCGACCGGAATTTCCGCGATGCGGCTCGTGCGCTTGACCGGATCGCCTTCTTTGATGCCGACATCGTCACCCATCAAGACGGCGCCGACATTGTCTTCTTCGAGGTTCAGCGCGATACCGTAGAGGCCTCCGGGGAATTCGAGCATCTCGCCGGCCATGGCTCCATCGAGACCATAGACCTTGGCGATGCCGTCGCCCACCTGAATGACGGACCCCGTCTCCTTGACATCGACTTGTTTATCGAAGCCTTTGATCTTCTCTTTGATGATCGCACTGATTTCTTCGGCCCTGATCTGCATGGCTACTCCTTATTCTCGCGTCAACAGAACTTGCAAATCGCGCAAGCGGCCTCGGACAGTGCTGTCGACCACCGTGCTGCCGATGTGGATCTGCAAGCCGGCGAGATGACCGGCGTCGGTCTGAAACGTCACATCGACTTCGCGCTTCAGCGATTCGCGTAGGTGCGTCTTGATTCGATCCTGTTCCACCGGCGGAAGAGCCGTCGCGGAGGAAACCGTCACCGGCTGTGTCCGTTTTAATTGATCGACCAACTTGCCGAACGCGTCGGCAATTTCCGGCAAAAAGCCCACCCGGTTTTTCTTCACCAACTGACCCAAAAATGCCTTACCGGCAGGAGGGCACCCCAGCTTGTCGCCGAGTGCGGTCAGTACAGCAATCTTCTCCTCCACCCCGAACACAGGTGAGGCCACGACGTGGCGAAGCTGAGCTGATTCCTTCATGGCCTGACCGAGGCCGGTGAGCGTCCCTCGCGTGGCTTCGATGGTTGATTGATCGAGAAGCCCGAAGAGGGCTTGAGCGTAACGTCGCGCAACCGTTGTCTTAATCACCGTTCCAGATCCACGTGCGATATTTGGACAAACCTAAAGGGTTCGTGCGAACCACGAAGCAGAGCGGCGAAACGTAGCATTGGAACCTGTGAGCTGTCAATACGATTTGCTCGCGGACGGACAGGGAGCTTGTCACAACGACAAGGAGCGAGATGCGGACCTTCTCAATGAGCCATCACCCTAAGTACATCAGGTCATGATATTCTGCAGAAGAGGTTGAAGAGTATACTGATTCTCTAAAGATGCGCATTGCCGAACCGGAGACCGAGTTGCGTGCTGCAAGAGCAGGGTCAGGATTCTCAAGAATCTGAGCCGAGAACAGTTTTTTCGATTGTCGGCCGTGACACTTCCGCAGGAAGTCGTGATGTCAGCAGCCCCCAGCAGACGCCCCCTTTCCCGCCTTTTACTCAGGAGACTGCTATCCAGAAAGTACGCATGGCGGAGGACGCTTGGAATACACGCGACCCCGACCGGGTGTCGCTGGCCTACACAGTCGATAGCGTATGGCGAAACCGTTCGGAATTTCTGATCGGCCGGGAGGCAATCGTTCGGTTTTTAACGCGCAAGTGGAGCCAAGAGCTGGACTACCGCTTAATCAAGGAACTGTGGGCATACCAAGATAGCCGCATCGCCGTACGTTTCGCCTACGAATGGCACGACCACTCAGGAAACTGGTTCCGATCTTACGGCAATGAAAACTGGGAGTTCGATGGAAACGGCCTCATGCGTCGGCGCATCGCGAGCATCAACGACCTTCCTATCAAAGAATCGGAGCGGAGGTACCACTGGCCGCTGGGCCGGCGCCCAGATGATTACGCCTCCTTGTCCGACCTCGGTTTTTAGGAGCGCCTGGAGGATCAGCTGAGTCCCGAAGAACGTGAGATGGTTACGTGCGGTGAAGGGCCTTCCTAGCTGTTAAGAGCCCCTTCCGTCTTCAACAATAGCAAGAATCCTTCGCGTCCGTTACTTGACGATAACCTCAACCCGACGATTCTTGGCTCGCCCCTCTGCCGTGTTGTTGCTGGCGACCGGGTTACTCTCGCCATGACCGGTGGCCGACAGGTTGCTGGCGAGCCCGCCGTCCCGCAAAGCTTGAGCCGCGTTGTTGGCGCGGGCTTCCGACAGTTCTTTGTTCGTCGGATACCTCTTTTTCAACGCATCGCCTATCGGCTGGTTGTCAGTATGACCGTCAACTGCCACCCTGTACTGGGGATACTCGTTCAGGATTGCTCCTACTTGCTTAAGCGCATCGACTCCCGCAGGCTTGAGTTGAGCTTCGCCCGAGCCGAAGAGATAGCCGGAAGCCAAGTTGATCAGAAGACGCTCGCTGTTTAAATCGACCGCGATATTCCCCTTGGTGATCTCAGGACGAAGGGCCCGGAACAACCCCCGTTGCGCCTCTTGCAACTTCGCCGTTTCTGCGGATAAGTCGCCCCGAAGACCGGAGAGTTCTTTGTCACGGTCGGCAAGTTGGCTTTCCAAATCAGCCACCCGCTGGTTGGCGGCAGCCAATTCGGAGGACATTTCCAGAGCCGCTTGACGGGCCGCCATTTCTTTTGAGGCAGCGGGTGCCGCTGCCTTGACCACGGACGGACACCCACTCGCTTGATGATAGCCGTACCATCGGTCGGTGCACACTTGCGACTGCTTGATGTATGGGTCAGGTTGCTTGAGGGAGGAAGCACAGCCCATCAGGACAACCACCCCTGTCATGACAACGGTCGTCTTAAGCCCTCGCATGATGATCTCCTTCTGCTTTGGACCCATGGTATATACCTCGTAGCCTTCATGCTCTGGTTATCACCGTCGTATTATCCCTGGTTCTACAGTTGCAAGACAAGGTGCCTCTAAATACATAGCATCCAGCGGAACGAATGTCTGTACAACCGGCAATACCGGGTTTCACCGGATTCAACGGCGGCGCGGTTCGACATTAGGATCGCAAACCATGGAGTATCCAGCTGTTCCTTGCGCTCATTGTCTGGCTGCACTGGCTACTGCGGAATCCGGGATTATGAAACCCTGGCCATGGCGGCGGTAGATGTGACTATCGAGATAGGTGAGCAGGGTCCCTGTACGTTGTAGTGCATACCAAACGAGGCAACGGGGGCTTTTCCGGTAGGGAGAAGCCTCCGTCGTCGTTCTCCGCGCGAATCGCTACCTCGTGACGCGAACCTCGACGCGGCGGTTTTTTGCACGACCCGCAGCGGTCGTATTCGACTCAACCGGCTTGGTGTCTGCATAACCATGCGTCGTCGGAGCGCTAAGGCCGCCTTCTTGTAGTGCCTTTGCTGCATTGACCGCACGGGACTCAGAGAGTTCTTTATTCGTGGGGAACTTCTTCTTGAGTGCTCCCTGAATCGGCACGCTGTCGGTATGACCATCTACTGCCACCTTGTACTCGGGGTAATCCTTCAAGACTGCCCCGACTTGCTTGAGTGCGTTCACTCCAGCCGGTTTCAGTTCATCTTGCCCTGAAGCAAACAGGTAGGCGGAGGACAAGTTGATCAGCAACCGCTCATTGTTCAGATCGATCGTAATGTCGCCCTTCTCGAACTCAGGACGAAGCGCCCGGAGCACCCCCCGTTGGGCCTCTTTCAGCTTTTCCATTTCAGCCGACAGAGCTCCCCGGAGCTCCTCCAGTTCCTTGTCGCGATCGGCTAATTGAGACTCAAGATCTGAGTTGCGTTGCCTAGCCGCGGCCAATTCAGCCGAAAGTTGACTCGCGACCACCGCGTGCTCGTCGGCGCCGGTACGAAGTACGGCAATTTCCCCATCGCGGTCGGCGAGCTGCCTCTCCAAGTCATTCGCGCGGCTGCTCAATGCTCCATTCTGTTGCCGCGCTGCGTCCAGGTCGTCAGACAGCCGTTGACGGTCCCCCTCCAGCGCCGCCTGACGGGCCGCCATTTCTTTTGATGGATCGGGTGCCGCTGCCTTGACCACGGATGGACACCCACTCTCTTGATAATAGCCGTACCATCGGTCGGTGCACACTTGCGACTGCTTGATGTATGGGTCAGGTTGCTTGAGGGAGGAAGCACAGCCCATCAGGACAACCACCCCTGTCATAACCACAGTCGTCTTAAGCCCTCGCATGATGATCTCCTTCTGATTTGGACGCATGGTACATACCTCGTAACCTTCCTGTTCTGGTTATCACGGTCGTATTGTCCCTGATTCTGCGGTTGCAAGACAAGGTGTCTCGAAATACATAGGATCCAGCGGAACGAATGTCTGTACAACCGGCAATACCGGGTTTCACCGGATTCAACGGCGGCGCGGTTCGGCGTTAGGATCGCAAACCATGGAGTATCCAGCTGTTCCTTGCGCTCATTGTCTTGCTGCACTGGCTACTGCGGAATACGGGATTATTGACGACCCTTCAGCAGATCGCGGATCTCCATCAACAATTTTTCCTCATTGGTCGGCGCCGGCGGAGCAGGCGGTGGAGGTGGAGGCGCTGCATTCTTGAATCTGTTGACCTGCTTGACCAGGATGAAAATGACGAACGCGATGATAAGAAAGTCAAACACGCTCTGCAGAAAGACCCCGTAATTGAGCGTCGGAGCCCCAGCGGCTTTCGCCGCCACCAAAGACGGGTGGGAGGTATCGGATAAATTGATGAACAAGCTTGAAAAATCCACCTTGCCCATCAATAGGCCAAGGGGAGGCATGAGCACGTCGCCGACGAGCGACGAGACGATTTTTCCGAACGCTCCTCCGATGATGACCCCGATCGCCATATCCAGGACGTTGCCCTTCATGGCGAATTCTTTGAACTCTTTCAACATGACGCTCCTCCTATCAACGCACGGTTCAGTGTTGCAAGCCACTTATCGCTTGCGGGTGGTGTCAAAGGCATAGCCGAAGGTGAGGAAATACATATTGTCGGTCGTGACCGTGCCAGGAGCCGGTCGACTGTTGTAGCGTGTAGTCACTTGGAATCCGGTCACCAGCCCTCCCCACATCTTGAAGCGAACGCTGTTATTCATGGTTAAATAAATGTTGGACAAGTCTTGGAGGGACGGAAACATCTCGATGTCGTGGTGTAGCGTCACGAGTTCGTTGAACAATGACCAATCGAATTTCGTGGCGACGCGGGCACGGAAACTCACCTGGTCCGGAATCGTACGGAAATCTTCATTGAAATACCCCGGACCGGCGTCTGTATAGAACATCATATCTTTGAATACTCCGCTGAAGTCGCCCTTCTCAATCCATTGGTAACCGGGACCACTCGCGAGGGAGGTACGTAATTTGAGATCTTGGAATTCATCGGTCTCGAAGTAGGCCGACGAGAACCAATAGAGCCGTTTCGTGAGGAAGTAGTCCAGCTTGATCGTGGCTCGAGCATTGCGAGCGGTGACGCTCCCGTCCTGGGCTCCGTACACATAGCGGCCAAGCAAGGTCAGTCGGAGCTGTTCGCTCCTCGCCACGACGTCTCCCACGAAGCTCGCCGTGGTAAGATGGGCGTTTCCCACCACTTGCGTATAGGCAGCATTTACATTTCCGACGTAGATCACCGGCGGTTGAATGATCGGGTTCACCTGAACGACCGTATCCATCGGCACCGTGATGATCTCTCCGCTCGGCCCGGCTTTCAGCCTCAACTCTCCCGGTTCGCCCTCTTCGGCCGTCCCGACCAGCATGGTCCCTTCCTTAAAGTGGAAGGGAAGGGGATGAGAGACAGTGAGCTTGCTTACTTCGGCCCACTTGACCTTGATGACCTCAGTAGCCAGCACATTCTTGATCAGTAACACCCCGTCCGTCATCTCTATCACTTCGCCATAAATGACGCTGCCGTCTTTCAACGTGACAACATCCAGCGGCGGAGCCGCAGTCGGTGGTACCACAGCCGGCGTGATCGGGGCTGGTCCATCATCGGCAAAAACCGGGATCGCCACGGAGGTCAGAATGAGGATTGCAATCAGCAGCACAGACTGCTGCATTTAGTCTCCTTCGCTCATGGACTGACTTGCCTGAAGCTCTTCCAACCTACGTAGGTACCCTATTGGGCACAACCGTGCACCCCCCTCATCCCACTCACTCCCTCGTTGTGTATTTAGCAAGCTACGACATCGACAACTTCGGCGGCTGATGATCGTTCACCACGCGGACGGTAAGGCTTGCAGAGGGTAGCGCGATCCCTTGTTCTTGAAATCGTTGGAGAATTAATTTGTTCAAATCTCCCTGAGTCGAGCTGTAATCCGCCACGGCCGTCCATGGCTCTATTGCAATAGCCACAGCCAGGGACGAGTCCCCGAGAGATGCCACTCCCACTGAAGGAACCGGATCTTTCATGACCGATGGGTGCCGATTGAGGACATCCCGAACCTGAGCAAGTGCATCATCGAGATTCGCATTTTCTGACACGGGAATGGTCAAACGCATCTGACGGATTGTTCCAAAGTTGTGCAGAATCTCTCCCACAATTTTTCTGTTGGGAATGATGACGCGGGATCGATCTGCATGCATCAGCGTCGTGGTGAAGAGGTCGATGACTACGACATCACCGTGGACGCCGAGCAACGAAATATGTTCGCCGACCTTATAAGGCTTGCTGAAGATGATCGAAAGCCCGGCCATCACGTTACTCAGCACCCCCTGCAAAGCCAAGCCGATCCCTACTCCTGCGACTCCGACGCCGGCGAGCAGCGGGGCGATGGGCACGCCGAGCGTCTGAAGAGCAATCATCGCGGTAAAGAGCAACACCACGATTTTCACGACGCGAGCCAACAGCAGCCGCACCGGCGGCTCAAGGGTCTGCCGTTCGAGCGCCTGCTGAGCAAAATTTCCGGCGCCGCGAGACGCCATGACACCGGCGATGAAGATGCCGATGGCGACCGCCGCCTGCAGCCCATACTGCACGGCATATTGAGTGAGCGTATCAACGACATTCATAAGGTGTAGCCTCCTCTAAGACAGCACGGATCTTTAGATACGTTAAATCCCTGAACAATACGGAAACACGGCTGGTGGGTTTTATCAACAGTCTGCTATCGTCCGAAGAGGCCTTTGAGGAGTTCTTGCCCCTCCTTCTTTAAGTCCTCTGGTTTCGTCGTGCCTTTGAACAATCCACCGACGGCCTCTTCTAGTTTTTTCTTCACCTGCTCCTGAACTTTCCCGCCTATGCTCTTCAGATCAACGTCATATGATGGCGCTTGAGCGGTCCCGGTGATCGTGAGCGGGAGACTCACTCGGCCATCTTTCATCGCGATTTTGACGACTGGTGACGTCTCGACGATCTTCCGGCTCAGATCTTGTGAGAGATTCATGTTCACGATCAGGTTCAACCTCTGATCGAATCCGACGGTACCGCCGCCGGTGGCCTGAAAGTCATGGCTGTCCATCAACAGCCGCTGCACATTGATCACCCCTTGCTTGATGACGAGATCCGTTTCGATCGTCGAAAACGCCGTCGCTTTGGCATTGTCGAGCGAAATACCGGAAATTTTGAGTGCCGAGACTATCTCCTGGAGAAGATTCACCCCTTCGATCTTCCCATCCTTGACCGCCATATGCCCGGTTCCTTCCAAGGTTTTTGTCAGGTCCGGCATGGAGAATCCCTTGCCTAGCAGCGAAAGATCGGCACTGGCTGTGCCGCTGACGGAAATCGGTGTCTCGGCGACCGCATTGAGCGCCGGACCGAGCTGCACTCCTTGAACCGTGACGCCCCCCTTGAACGGCGGCGCATCGGACCCAGCGATCAGTTTGCCCTGCCCCTTCACCTGGCCGTCCAACAGTTGGAACGACAGGGTGTTCAGCATAACCTCTTGTCCCCTCACTCTCGCCGCGATCTGAAAATTCTTAATCTCGACCGGCTTTTTTAGGGGAAGCGAGACCGGAAGGTTTGCAGTATTGATCACCGGCGAAGTGATGTAGATGTTGGCGTCGTTTCCGGCGGCGTTGCCTGTAATCGTAAAGTCCGTCTTCCCGACACCAAGCTCGAAACTGATCGCGTCGATGTCCATTGCTTCTCTCAGCGGACCGAACGACCCGTCGAGCTTCACCGGCAGATTGAACGGCTGCACCAGCGAACCGAAATGTAGACGTGGACTTCGGCCGAGCCGAACGTCCTGAAGGAACAACTCCATATCTTGCACCACATACTCCGTCGGCTTGGCTGCCGACAGATCGCGATAGGTCAATTTCCCGCCGTCGATGGAGACCCGATCCACGGCCAACAGCGCGAGAATTTTGAGCGGACCCTCCGTCGAGGGAATCGGAGCGCGCGACGGCTTTTCCGGCACCGCCACGCCTTTACGACCGATAGTGGAGGCGTTCAGAACTCCGTTTTGGTTCTTAATAACCGCAATGACCGGTTGGTGAAGCGTGATTTCCTCCACCTCCACCTTGCCGCTCAGCAACGGCATGAGCTTCACGCCGACATCCAGCGAGGAGAGCGATGCAAAGGGAGCTGAGCCGAAGGACGGATCATCCAGCACCGCGAATCCCGCCACTCGTGCGCCGATCCTCGGCCAGATGGTCAAGCGAATATCCTGTAGCTGAACCTTGCGGTTGAGAGCATCTTCGATGAGCGGTTTGTACTGAGCTTGATATTTATTGAGATCGACGAAAAACGGAAGGGCGAGCACAAGGCCGACGAGCAGGACCAGTAAGACGAGCAGGCCTATCAGGATCTTCATCGCGATCGCCCTCCAGTTGAAAATTGAGTATATAAATGGATTCCTGGTGAGTCAAACGAACAGCGCCGCAGACTGACCGTGGCAAGGTTACTCTATCAAAGCTATTAATGCCGAAATTACTGATGGGAATGTTTTCGGAAGAATTCCGCGATGGCTGATTTGTCGATCTGTTCCTGAGCCGCCCGCAAGACGAGCGATTCGAAGGCGGATTCATCTGCGTCTAACGTGAGTCCATTGAGTTTCAAAAACACGAATGCGGCCATCGTTCCCGTTCGCTTGTTCCCGTCGATGAACGGATGGTTCTGAACAATGTGGTACAGATAGGCTGCGGCCATTTCAAAGAGGTCGGCATGGAGATATTGATCCCCGAAACCCGCTTCAGGCATTCCGATCGCAGACCGTAGCAACTCAACATCACGAACGCCTAGACCTCCTCCATACCGTTCAATCTGGTCGGCATGGATATCGATGACATCCTCCACTGAGAGAAATCGTGGCTCAGCCATGAGCTAAGCCAGTCTTTTCAGCATCTTTCCATACCGTCGATTGCCTTCGTCCAGCGCCGCACGGAACTTCTTTTGGCGGGCGGTGTCCTGAACAGGCGTTACGATGAGACACCTTCCATCTGTTTTGATGCTGAGCGGCGTCTCCACGTCAATCTCCAACAGATCAAGCACGCCTCGATCAATCACAAGAGCCAGACTGTTGCCATGCCTGGTCAATTTCTTGATCATTTTCATGCCTCCCATCGGTAATACAATGATGATACATCGTATCACCATGTTCAAGCGGGGTAAAGGCGTGAATGCCTACGGCGATGATTCGCTCCGTTTGTCCAGAAACATGCAGACCAACCTGATCTGTGAGAAGTGCCTGAAGGGGCTTGCAGTAAACAAGCCCCTCAGTGCATCTCAACGTTTCTTTCGGTTGATCAGGTTGCCGGATCGCACCTGACAGGCCAAGACGTCGCAGATGACGCGCGTGGCCATGAGGCTGGTAATCTCCGCTGCGTCGTAGGGTGGTGAACATTCGACGATTTCCATCCCCGCCAGCGGCTTCGTGTCCGCGATGATCTGGAGAAACTTCAGCACTTCACGCGGCAGAAACCCGCCCGGCTCCGGCCAACCGGTGCCCGGCACGAAGGCGGCGTCCAAGCAATCGACGTCGAAGCTCAGCCACACGGCATCCACGCCATCAAATGCCACTTCGAGTGCCTGTTTCGCAGCATTCTCGATGCCCATTTCCACGCAGTCGGTCACAGTCATGATCGTGGTTTGGCGTTCACGGCCGACCTTCACGCCGGGTCTGGGTGCTTGCCAGCCGCCGATGCCGATTTGAACAAGATTCTTAGCCGGCACATTAGGGATATTCGTCGCGTGAAACCAAGGCGTAGTATGCATGCGTTCATCGAGATCGGTCTCCTGCGTGTCCACATGCCGGTCGAAGTGGAGGATGCCGAGCTTCTTGCCGTTCATATTCTGAGCCACTCCCCGCACGGTGGCAAAGCCCAGGGAATGGTCTCCGCCGAGTACCACGGGAAACGCACCGCTGGCATAGACATGGCCCACGCCTTTACTGACTTGATCGAAGGTCTTCTCGATGTTACCGGGAATCGTAAACACGTCGCCGACATCGCAGATGGACACGGATTCCCGCAGATCCACGCCGAGTTCGAAGCTGTACGTTCCGTATAACGCCGAAATCTTGCGAATTCCCTGAGGTCCGAACCTGGTGCCGGCCCTATACGTCGTCCCGCCATCGAACGGCGCACCAAGAATGGCTACATCGTATTGACCGCACTTGCGGACATCTTCGACATATGGAGCCTTGATGAAGGTGTTGATGCCGGCGAAGTGCGGCAGTTCCCCACGGCTGAACGTGGGAATCCGGCGATCCTTGATGGAATCGGCGCCTGGCAGGCCCACTTCAAGGCCGTGGGCGATTTCCTCTTCATATTTCGTAGTCGGCAGCAGCGCTTCCGCTTCGACCGCGTACTTCGCCTCTGGCCCGTATTTGTCATGCAGTGGAACCTTGCCTTGGTATTTTCCCTTTTTCGTCACGATTACTCCTTTCTGAAAGATGGACGAATGTATGACTCTATTTGAACCCCCTTGCTGCAACAGGAAGCGTAATGAACCAGTCGGCTTTTCACTCCTGAGTTGGTGCAGACTCTCGCGGACGCATCCATGAGTAGATCCTTGTGAATTTAACGCTGACAAGGTAGAGGGTGGTCACCCCCAAGATGCTTCCCAGGACCAGCGGAACGGCCCAGAGTTGCCACCAGGGGGCGTCAGGCGAGGTAGCGTAGGGGCGCGGCCACGCGATATTGACGAATTCAAACACCGACCACAGAAACGCCGCTGTATTGATCAGCAAGCCCCACGCGCCCAGCTTCAGTTGACCTAACGAGGGGTCCCAACGCCCAGTGAGACGGGTGTAAAGTCCGACGCCCGTGGTCATTGCGAACATGGCGTACAACCCGCCCGTGCCGAATGCGAGCACCGTGGCGACCGCCTCATCGTTGAGTCCGAAGAGCAATCCGAGCGTGGCCAGCAGCACCGTGAACAGCACGGCATGATGAGGAGCGCCAGCAGCAGTGACTCGACAGAGGATGGCAGGCATACTTCCTTCGCGAGCCATGGAAAACACGATACGGGAGGTGTACTGAACCATGGACGACCCACAGGCCAGGAACGCGATCATGACGATCATCAGAAAAGGAGTTTCCGCCCAAACTCCAAAGTTGGCGACAATCACGGGTGTGACAGGATCGGACGCGGCGCTCGTATGGAGCAAGGTGTCGCGATTGAAGCTGAGGGTGAGGGCGGCGGAGTTGAAGAGCACCACGCTTCCCACCATGCAGAGAGAGAGGAAGATCGCGCGAGGAACCATCCGTTTGGGCTCGTGAGTTTCTTCGGCGATGGTTGAGCAGGCATCGAAGCCGATGAACGCCCAACCGGAAATGGCGAGCGCCGCCAAAAATGCAGCGGTCTGGCTAGGAGCGGTTCCTGTCCCCAGACGTGCGAACAGTTCGGAGAATTCATGCTGTCGAAAGAAAAGGAACAGCAATAGCGCGACCCCGAACGAGCCGACGATTTCCGCATAGACCCCCAGGGAAATAAGGAACTTAAAGACTCCGACGTGGACCAGATTGAGGACGGTGCAGATCAGCATGAACACCGCGCCCCAGATCACGAGTGTGACTCCTGTTCCGCTTCCTGATCCGAAAAAAATCGCCAACCAGATCCCGCCGGTGTAAGCGGTCGTGGTGAGCATCGCGATCGTGGAGCTGACGTAGATGGCCCCGGCATACGTCCCGGTAGCGACGCCTCCAAGCTGTCTCGCCCATTTGTACGCGCCGCCCGCGATCGGAATCTGCGAGGAGAGCTCCGCGTACACGGTCGCCACCAGCAACTGCATCACCAGACAGAGCGCCAGAGCTGGGAACCAACCACCGCCTGCGACCACTGTCTGGACACCGATAATGGCGTACAAGCCTGCAACCGGTGAGACGGTCGCGAATCCGATGGTGAGGCTGTTCCAGAGACTGAGGCTGCGGTTGAGAGTCTGAGGAATAGTGGTAGCGGGAGCAGGAAAAGTCATAGCCGGACGTTCGTTCGTTACCATGACAGACCTCTCTGACATGGCAGCAGGCCTGACTGATCCGGTAGGGAAAGAACTATGGGATGGAAATCCATAACGAAGCCTCCTGCTCGAAAGGCTAAATCCCCAAAAGGCCATGTACCCCAGTACATGATCTCCCGGGCTTTTATCCCTCCGTGGAGCCTCGTTATGCGAGGCCGGAAACTCTTGGACCAGGCACTCCCACTGAAGGCAGCCGGAACCCTAGTTTCCCTTTTGGAACGATGTAGGTGCAACCTATTCCTCTGCCATCCCAAAGTCAAGATCTCTAAAAACACACGGCATCCTCAACATTCGTCGGAGGAACCGATACGTCGACAAGGGGATTTTGGGAAAGCCTCTCGGAGACCCTTGGTTTCGGACCAACAGACCAGACTATGTACCAGGACGGTGTTCGGCACGGCGGGACGGTTGGGCGCCAGAAAACACTCCACCATGGACAGGAACCGGCGTGGTCGCGACTGGAATTATGACAGAACTAGAGGTCGATGAGCTGGAGTCTAAACGTGGAGGCGTACGTATCTACAGGCATGTTTCGGGTAGCCGATAGAGCGAGATTGAGGAGCAAATATCATCGGCAAGCGAAGTGACAGTATTCGATCGGGCTGAGAGGGGCGTTGAGCACCATTGTGATGGCGTCCGCATCGTAACCAAGTTCTACAAGGTTCGGTAATGCGTTGAAGAGCTCTTCTTCGGTCAAATAAGCCACGGTGTCGGGAATGCCGTTGCCTTTCAGAGAGCGCAGAATGGCACTCGACGTCTCTCCTTCTTCAGGCGGCGTATTGGCGTTGAGGGGGAAATCTATCCGGCGACGATAGGAACTTTCGAACGTCTCGTTTAACGCTTTGATGGTCTTCAACACAAGCCTGTCCTGTTCCCAGGCTTGGAGGCTCGACCCGGCAGATGGATGCGTCGCCAGCAAGTCCATGAGCGTGACCATGTTTGTATTCAACGACCGCCCGACGAATTCCCGCTGTGACTCGACCGTCGTATGCTTCATCCCCAGCTGCTTGGCCACGGCCTGAATCAATGCAAAGTTGACCATGAAGCTGTATTGGCCTCCAAACTGGCCGTAACAGGGTTTCTCGGGATCGTTCAAGACCTTCATATCGGCCGTCCCGGCATCGAAGGCGCTGAAGCCGATTGCGTCGGGCGCCAGGAGACGCATGGCCTCCTTCAGAGTTGCGAAGGCGCCGACGTTCACCGGCACCAAGACATCTTGGTCAATGGACTGCAGAAATTCCGCGATCGTTTTCCGATAGGGCACGTCTTTCCATTCAATTTTGCGGTATTCTCTTTCCCAGACCAGCTCATCGAGAAAGGGAGGGAAGGTCTTGAGCGTTGCAAGATTCTTCCCCTGAAACGCCCGGACGAACGCCGACCAATCCTGAATCGTGGCATGGAGCGATTCGCTGAGGTTGGGACGGAGATATTCTTCTTCGACTTCGCCCCCATGTTTCACCAACAATTTGGTCGGGAGATCGTTCCACAGCTCATTGCAGAAGATTCGATCGACGGTCGCTTCGGCCACGCCCACCACATGCTCGATCGAAGCGCAATGGCTGTCCACACGATCCCGATGCACCGCCAGATCCGGATGTGCCAGAGCCATGTCCAACACCGGCTGTTCCCAGTCGACCATGACGTACCGAACCCGTCGATAGATCGTGTTCTGCCTGTCGAGGGTCTTGAGATGGCTGAGGAAACAGGCGGCGAGATTCCCGTTCCCCGGCCCAAGCTCCAGGACCGTCAAGCATGATTCGTCATTCGTTATCCGGTCGGCAGGCGACGGGTGACGATTCCCAGCCTTATCGCGCTTCGTGACGCGCTCGAAATAATCGGCCGCCAGCGCATGGGCGAGACGGAAGTCCGCGGACGCAAAGGTCTGGTAATAGGATCGAAGTTTGTCTCCCCGCAGCCCATAGAAGAGCTGGTTGAGATGGGTCTGCCACTGATCAAGCGGCTTGTATTCACCGATCAGCTGTGGAAGGGCGTCGGCATCTTGCAACATACTCTCACGGTCACCGGTAACGGATTGACGAATAGACCATACAGTGGGCGAAATCCTAACAGAAGCCCGGAAAACGCCGCAATGGGCAACTTGCTCGATGGTTTGTGATGGTCTTGATGGTTTATTGACAGCGTCGCCTCAAGAGGTGTAGCAGACAGTCATGATGAACAACGGCCTGCGACTGGGCGGAATCGTGATGGCAGGGTCCCTCCTGTGGTGTCAAGCGGCTGTAGCTGAAGATCTGCCCCTCACCGAAGACGTACCGATCTCCGAGTTTCAAAACCGCACCGATGACGTCAAGGCCTACGATTTCGATGCGCCCCCACAGGGCATGTTTCGCTCCATTGCTTTGGCGGAAGATTTTGAAGAGCGGCTGGGATTTCAGCGCACTCACGAAATCGTGCCGGTCAAACCCACCGAACGGTTCGCTCCGGACGTCCCGGCTATTTTTATCGTGTTCTCGCTCCATCAACACTATCAAGGCTTCAAGGTCTTCGCCCGTTGCAGGCCCGAGAAAGTAGCCGACGTCGCACCCGAGACCATCGTCAGCGAAGACGCCATGCACATCGCCTTGGAAGATGACAGCGGTTACCTCAAACTGTCTCCCCCAAAGGGCGGTTGGAAGCCCGGTCAATACAAGATCGAGATCCATGTGGGCGAACAGGTCAACGAGACGAGTTTGATGGGCACGATGCGTTTCACCATCGCGGCGCCTGGCAGGTAGTTGGATCGATTCTCACGCATTCAACTCATGGTCGCCAAGCGTTTGACCCACCCTCGACCTTCCGTTAGAATGCGCGCCTGACCAATCAGCTGTCCGGCCGTTGTTGGAGTTTTTGCGTACCATGACGCCGTCATCCAGTCTGTGGGCCTCTGTCATCATCCCGATCAAGGATGAACGAGAAAACCTGTCTCCGCTCATGGTAAGCCTGCTGAAAGTCATGGATTCACACGAGCTGTCACGCTCCCGCCCTTACGAGATACTCTTCGTTGACGATGGGAGCAGCGACGGCAGCAGCGACGAGCTGGACCGATTGGCACGCGAACATTCCAACGTGCGGGTGTTCCACTTCGACCGAAATTACGGCAAGACCTGCGCGCTTGAAGCCGGCTTTCATCAATCTTCCGGCGAGATCATCATCCAGATCGACGGCGATCTCCAACAAGACACCCAAGATATCTTGAAACTGCTCCCTTATACGGCGTCGCACGACGTGGTCTGTGGGTGGAGGCAGCAACGGCAGGACGGCCTAGTGAGGAAGCTCTCCTCATTGACCGCCAACCGCATACGGAATAGCTTCACACATGACGGCATACACGACACGGCATGCCCGCTCAAGATTTTCCGACGGCCTGTCCTGGAGCGCATCCGACTCTTTGAGGGGATGCACCGCTTCTTTCCCGCGCTGGCTTTGATGCATGGATTCACTGTGACGGAGGTGCCGGTCAGGCATTATCCACGCATCCATGGAGTGTCCAAGTACGGTATGGGCAACCGCCTGTTCAAATCACTCTATGATCTGATCGCGGTTCGATGGATGCAGGATCGCGTGTTGCTCTACAAATTCCGTGACGAGTGACATGCGTTGATTCGTTTCAGATGGTCCCCTGCACAATACCAGACGTGATGACACCTTCCTCCCGACCACCTCATGAGTACTGAGACAATCTGGATCGGTATCGGCTTCTTCGGCCAAGGGCTCTTTTTTGGTCGTTGGGTGATTCAGTGGATCGCATCCGAGCGGAGCGCCGAAAGCCGCGTCCCCATCGCTTTCTGGTATATGAGTCTCATTGGAGGGTTGATTACGCTCACCTACGCGATCTACCGCATGGACCCTGTGTTTATCTCAGGGCAAGGGGTCGGGACGGTCGTGTATCTGCGCAACCTAGTCCTCATTCACCGTGCGAATCGCACCAATGACCAGGCTCGGCCGGCAGCATGAGAGACTGCGACACCAACGGCCATACCGGGCCTTCCATCACGCGCGAGCAACAGCCACATCCGGCCATGGATCGTACCCCATCGCAACCAATACAGCTGCTGCTCCTTCTGCTTCTGTCCTGTCTGCTTTTCTTCCTGAATCTCGGCGGTATGGGTCTGACAGATCGTGACGAAGGTCGCAATGCCGAAGCCGGGCGAGAAATGTTCGCCTCCGGCGATCTGGTCACCCCGACCTTTAATGGTGAGCTGCGCGTCGCCAAACCGGTGTTCGTGTATTGGCTGATGACGCTGTCGTACCATCTGTTCGGCGTGAACGAGTTTGCGGCACGGGCACCCTCCGCTCTGTTCGGGGTGGCCTTGATCCTGATGCACTACCTGTTTCTTTCCCGGCTGCGCGGCTCGACCGTCGGGCTGTTCGGCGCTTTGATGTTGTTGCTGAACATCGAGATGCTGGCGCTGGGACGCATGGCGATCACCGATAGTGTCTTGATCTTCTTTACCACCCTGTCACTCTACGGATTTTGGCTCGGGATCCACGAACCAGGCCGAGGGCGCCATTGGATCTGGGCATTTTATGCCGGCATGGCCTTGGCGACCTTAACGAAAGGGCCGGTAGGCTTCGCCGTTCCCCTGATCACGGCTCTCTTGTACCTCGCTGCCAGCCGACAGTGGTTGGTGTTTTGGGAGAGAGGCGCGCCCATCGCCGGCACCTTGCTCTTCCTGACCCTCGCAGGTCCCTGGTATATAACCATGGTCCTCATCCATGGGGATGCCTACTCCTCTCAAGCAAAGGTCCACACAGTGGGGCGATTCCTCGCTCCAATGGAAGGGCATGGAGGCGGATGGTGGTTCTATTTCCCCGTCATGCTGCTTGGTTTTTACCCTTGGAGCGCCTTCCTACCGGTAGGGTTGTTTCAAGCCTATCAGAGCTGGCGAGCATCTCGCGCGATGGTGAGCCATCAAAACGAATCACGTGAATCGTGGAAGCCATTAGGTTCCGGCGATGAGTTGGAATGGTTCGCGGGGTTGTGGATCATCGGTGTGTTCATCTTTTTTAGTCTTTCATCCACTCGCCTCCCCCACTATATCGGTCCCTTGTTTCCGGCCTGCGCTCTCTTGGCTGCTTCGTATTGGGCCCGAGGGTTAACAGATTCCTCGACACGGGGCCTGCGCGGGTCGATCCACTTCATGATGGGGATCGGCTATCTCTTAGCGATCGGGCTTGCGTGCGCCCCTTCTCTGTTCAGCAAATTCTCCGGGAAGATGGTCAAAGAGTTTCCGCTCGCCACTCAATTCGATCTGGGCATCGGTCCTTACGTCGGCGCAGCGATCATCGTAGTCTCGATGGGGCTGATCGGATATTTCGGGTTGAACGACAACAGACGCGGCATCGCCTTCGGGGTGGCCGGCGGCGCGCTGGCGAGTGTGTTTCTTGTCGCTATTCTGACGGTCCTTCCAGGACTCAACCGATACGCGATTGCGCCGCCGCAAGAATTGGCCTATGCAGCGGGGTTGAACCTGAATCCGACCGACCAACTGATCGCGTTCAGTTCGACCAGACCGTCCATCGCCTTCTACGCGAGGCGAACGGTGACCTTTATCCCAGCCGGAGAAATCGACCGGCTGCGTACGGCTCTGGGCAAAGGAGGCCGGACGATGATCCTCCTCCCGGAATACTCCCAAGATGCCTTGCCGAAGGAAGCCGCTGACTTTCAGCCGATTCTCAAGCGCTACGGCTACGTCTTGTTGGGCAATCAACAGATGGTTCCTCAGAGTCCGGATGCTGCTTCGCCAACCCCGTCCAAGGCCTTTGGTCACTGACCTGAATCGCGGCTTCTTTCGCGAATGCTGTCCCGAGGATGATTGACGATTGCGTCAGTGCTCCAACGAAATATCTGGCCAAGGGATCACCGCTCAACTCCGCAAACCCGGCGCACGCTGGGCCGACGTTACCACGGCTGAGACACCGATAAGGGCTGCGTAAACGTCGAGCGAAGCGGGTTCAGGACATTGTGGCGCCTGTACTGGACAAGCGATCGGTGAAGGCCATACACTTCGGAATCAAAATCTCGTCCACGTCTGTCGCTCGACGCCCTGTTTCAGCCAAGTCGAGAGGCGTGGGTCGGTTCCTCTACGCCCCTTATGGGTGTGCAGTCGGGTATCGGTGGCCCGGTGTAGGAGGGAGTCGTGACGGAAACCCGCTCCACCGACGGATGGCTGCGGTGGTTGGCTTTGGTGGTGGCCCTTGCCGCCCTGTACGTCGTCACGGCTCGGCTTGGTCTGATGCTCGCCCTGCCGCCGGAGAACAAGGCGACGGCGGTGTGGCCCCCTTCGGGCATCGCCTTGGCCGCTTTACTGTTGTTCAGTCATCGGATCTGGCCCGGCGTCTGGCTGGGGGCATTTCTGGCGAACCTCTGGGACGGCTTCAGCACGGCCACCCCGTTCCCCCTGTCGGCTCACCTGTTCGTGTCGGCGGGCATCGCCACCGGCTCCA